>JAFREV010000185.1 GCA_017434685.1 Mogibacterium sp. | reverse complement strand
TATGGGCGACTGGCTGCTCAAATTCGTAATAGATAATATCGTAATCAAGATGATATTCTTTGAGCCGAAACTGACCAATATGGATATCGGCTTGTCTGTGGTGCTGACCTTTGTATTCGCTTTCGGAGTCAATCTCGTAATGCAGAGAAGACTGGCGAACATCTCTATGACAGAGTCATTAAAGTCCGTAGAATAGGCTCACTGCTGACGGGGCATCAAAAGAGGACGGCTCGTGCCGTCCTCTTCTCGCCTTGTTATTCAGTTCAAGCGCAGCATCTCATTAGTTGGCTGCAGCTTCGCCCTCGGCTTCTCCTTCAGCTTCGCCTTCAGCAGATTCTTCATCGCTCGGCATTGTGATCGTCAGATCGCCTGCCTCGACTTTTAC
The DNA here is from genome assembly GCA_017434685.1 of Mogibacterium sp. Classification (GTDB taxonomy): domain Bacteria; phylum Bacillota; class Clostridia; order Peptostreptococcales; family Anaerovoracaceae; genus Crickella. The sequence goes on along the minus strand of JAFREV010000185.1, from coordinate 3,026 downwards.
GGAACCGCCGTTGTTGTTGGAAATCCAGCCTATCCAGGTCTTTCCTTTGTTGAGTCGCTGAACTACATATTTTTCAGGTTCAAACTCAGCGTCTTCTTCAACTTCACCGGCTTCCTTCTTAGCGTCAAACTCAGCCATAGCTTCCTCGAGTTCGGAATCCTTCATAGGGATGTCGGCTATTACAACGCCCAGTTCCTCGACGGCCTCTCTGGTGGCCTTTGTTTTGCTCTTCTTCTTATCGGCTTCCATAATCTCGGCAACCTTTGCATCGATGTCCTCCATAGTTACGTCAGGATCGATGAGCATGAGTTTGCCGGCCTTTCTCTGCCACTGGAGTTCTTTGACGGAACCCTTTGTGAAGAGCTGAGCCCTTCCGCCTGTGAACAGGTAGTCGCAGTATGTGACGCTTCCGCCGCCACCGCCTTCATAGTTGTCCTTGGTGATGTACTCCGTATCATCGTAAAGAACCAGCAGATTGTCTCTCTTGAAGTCGTTTTCGAAACTGGATGTATGATACATCTCGTCTTCTTCGTTGTAAGTCCAGTCCGTGGTCTCCCAATCGGAGCGCTTCGAATAGGTTACGCTGACATTCTTTGCAGGGTCTGTGGTTACAGGCTGCGGAGTTTCGAAGAAACTGAGCTTGGTGTAATCCTTCGGTTTCATCCTGATGTCTTCGTTCTTCATTGTTGCTTCGAGCTTGTCAGTATGGATTATACCTGTGTGCTCCGAAGAAACGTTACGAGAGTGATCTCTGTCATAGAGACCTTCCTTGTCATCGAGAGTCATCTGGTTGATGTGATCAATATTTTCATTGTTGAATACCGTATTGGCTCCCTGATAGTTGCCCTTGGTATGGCTCATACCCCAGTGAACAAATACGGAGTCAAATATTTTGCTGAATCTGATGAACGGCGGACGTGCACTTCTCGTAGGTCCGATGATCTCCGGCACTTTTTTGTAGTCGGTGTAGAACCAGAGGGTTCTGGTTATTCCGCCCTCAACTTCTCCCTGAAGAAGAATATCCGGTGAGTAGTTTTCATCATCCATGCCCCACTGAGGTCTGGCATCAGGTGCGTTCTCAACTACGAAAGCAACCGTACGTCTTTCGAGAGCGCTTTCGTCAAATCCGTCCTCTACAAGAGCTCCTGTCATAGGATCACTTGGTGGTGGCGGAGGCAGTTCTTCTTCTTCCTCCGGCTTGCTGCATGCAGCGAAGAGCGCAGTTGCTATCATCGTGCACACGAGCATCAGTATGGCCAATCTTGTATAATGCATTTTCTTCATAATACTTTCCTTCTCAATACTTTCCTTTTCATCTGCAAAACGTATCTCTGTTAAAACTTATCTTTAATTAAGCCGCAACTAGTATATTACATTTCGCTCAGAGATTAAAGGGGAATGTGCACATTAAGAATGTTTGCATTGATTGTTGTGTTGAGCCTTATTTAATTGTAATATTGTAGAGGTGCCGTGCGAAACGGCAGCACAAATATATATGGGACTAAAAAGGAGTGAAAACAAATGAAAAGAATTCTTACAATTCAGGATGTTTCATGTCTGGGAAAATGTTCGATTACGATTGCTCTTCCGGTTATTTCAGCACTGGGAACAGAGACCGTAATTCTGCCTACAGCGGTTCTTTCCAACCACACTCTTTTCAAGAGTTTTACAGTCAAAGACCTGGCAGACCAGATCGAGCCTATTTGTGAGAAATGGGTTGAGGAAGGTGTAGAATTCGATGCGATCTACACAGGCTACCTCGGAACCATCGAGCAGATCGATATGATGAAGGATCTCTTCAAGACCTTCAAAAGAGGTGACGACACAATCGTGTTTGTCGACCCTGTAATGGCAGACAACGGCAAACTCTATCCGGCATTCGATATGGACTACGCGATGAAAAACGCGGAGCTCTGTGCCTGCGCCGACATCATCGTGCCGAACATCACAGAGGCCAGCATCATGACCGGTATGGAGTATAAAGAAGAGTACGACGAGAGTTATATCAAAGAGATGCTCGAGAAACTCACAAAGCTCGGAGCTCAGATAAGCGTGCTTACGGGAGTATCGCTTTCCGAAGGCAAGACCGGAGTCATGGGATACGATAAGAAAAATGATGAGCTGTACTGCTATCAGAATGATAAAGTCGGAGCTATGTTCCACGGCACGGGAGACCTCTTCTCCAGCACCGTAATCGGTGAGATAATGAAGGGCAAATCCTGGAAGGACGCTATGAGAATTGCGGCTGACTACACGGCACACACAATCGAAGTGACCATGAACAATCCTAAGAAGCCTTGGTACGGAGTCGACTTTGAGGCGACAATACCGGATCTGCTGAAAATGGATTAAGATATTTCAATATGAAAAAAGAAGTAGTCGAATTGCAAAAAATGATGTACGAGGAAGGGATGGATGCATATTACATCCCTTCTTCTGACTTTCACGGATCCGAATATGTGCATCCGTATTTCAGATGCCGCGAATACGTCAGCGGCTTTGACGGATCTGCCGGTGAGATGGTCGTTACGGAAGATGCCGCATACCTTTGGACGGACGGAAGATATTTCCTGCAGGCCGAGCAGCAACTTGCGGGCACGGGCATTAAACTGATGAGGCAAAGAGAAGGAGGCGTGCCCACTGTCATCGAGTTTGTCGCTGCACTTGCGGATGAATATCTCGGAAGCCACGAGAGCGATTTCGTCATAGGTTTTGACGGCCGCGTAGTAAAAGACGACTTCGGTTTCGATTTGGAGAGTGCGCTTTCCGTGGTTGGTGCCAAGCACACGGAGATTGATGGCCAAAACGAAGACGACATCGACTTCTTTGAGCGGATACATATTAAATGGGATGAGGATCTGGTCGGCATGATATGGAAGAACAGACCTGAGTTTGAAACTCACGGCCTGTGGAAACTTGCGATTGAATCCGCCGGTGTTTCTGCATCCGAAAAGATAAAAAACATACGAGATGTTATGAAAGATGAAGAGGCGGAGTATCTGCTTCTCTCTGATCTTGCGGGAATT
>JAFREV010000184.1 GCA_017434685.1 Mogibacterium sp. | reverse complement strand
CCCGTCATTTGAGTTTTCCTCCTTTAATATTTTAGATATTATCACAAAATTTTAGTTTCTTCAATAAAACTCAAATAAATATTTAAAAAGTCAAATTATAAATAAAAACTCAAATAAAAAGTATTTAATTAAAGCGATGTTATATATATCAAATGATCAATATATAGTTGTAAATGCTTCAATAAAACTTGCTACAGCAAGTTATTTGTCGAACAAATAGTGAAAGAGAGCCGTTCATTGAACGACTCTCGATTGGCGGAGAAGGAGGGATTTGAACCCTCGCACGGGAATTACCCGCCTGCTGGTATTCGAAGCCAGTCCCTTCAGCCTCTTGGGTACTTCTCCACATATTTCGTGCTTACGCGCGGAAATTATTGTAGCACAGTAGGGATTGGAATTACAAGGATTATGGAATGTGACTCAATCACTTTTTTTGTGCACTTTTGATGTGCTATACTCTGGTCAAGTTAAACCCCGGAAGGAGGTATTGAAATGGCTAAGATGGTGAAATGTATTATATGCGGTGCGGTGTTTGAAGAAGGTGCTGAGGTCTGCCCTGTTTGCGGTGTCGGACCTGAAAACTTCGTTCCTGTTGAGGAGGAAGGTTCTTCATTTTCAAGGGATACAGATGAGAAGTTCGTGATACTCGGCGGCGGTCCTGCTGCAAAGGCTGCGGCTGAAGCAATACGCGAGAGAAATAAATCCGCAGTGATTATGATAGTGAGCAAGGAAGATGCCCTGCCATACAACAGACCAATGTTAACTAAGGCATTGCTGGAAGATCACTCGGATAATAAACTGGCTATAGAGCCGGCATCATGGTACGAGAAAAGCAGAGTCTTCTTTATGGGAGACACCGAGGCTGTCGGTATTGATGTGAAAAATAAAGAAGTTGCCGTTGTGCTGGCTGACGGAAGCCGGGGAACCGTGACTTATGACAAGTTGATATATGCCCTCGGTGCGTACTGCTTCGTGGCCCCTATTCCGGGTTCAGAGCTCGAGCACGTGCTGACGGTGAGAAGTATTTCGGATACGGTGGCAATCAGGAAGGTAGTCGAAGACAGAGCAGTTAAGAATGTCGTATGCATAGGCGGCGGAGTCATGGGCCTTGAAGGTGCCTGGACCATGAAGCAGGCCGGCTACGATGTGACAGTGCTCGAGACGGCGCCCGGCCTGTTGCCGCGTCAGCTCGATGACGCGGCCTCCGCCCTGCTGACTTCCATTGCGGAAAAGGCCGGCGTCAAGATAGTTACCGGAGCCAAGATAAGCAAGATTACAGGCGACGCCGTAGTTTTGGAAGACGGCACGGAATATCCCGCAGAACTCGTGCTCATGTCTACAGGTATGAGACCTTACACACAGCTAGCAGAAGACAGTGGTATAACAGTGGATAAATGGGTGGTCGCAGACGATCATATGAGGACAAACGCTCCGGATGTGTTCGCTGTCGGTGACTGCGCAGTAGTAAACGGTCAGCCTCAGGTGTTCTGGGCGCAGGCTGAAGCCACCGGTAAGGTTGCAGGTGCCAATGCTGCAGGAGATGATGTGAGCTATGATGCCATAGGATCTGCACTCATTATGCACGCATTCGGAACTGCTGTATTTGCCCAAGGGACCAACGGTAAAGATAAGGAATACAGATGTGAAAGCAAGCTCGATGAAGCAGCCGGCAACTACTCAGCCAGCTACTACGACGGAGATAAGCTCGCCGGCGCTAAGCTGGACGGTGATTTATCCGAGATGAACGAACTAATGAACAAATTCTGATTAAAACAAAACTCTGCGAGTTATCTCGCAGAGTTGTTTTTTTGTGTTTTGCTCAGCAATGTCATAAGGAGTAATGCAAGAAGCATTATCACGGCACCTGCAATGGCCGAGTTGTTGGATATGTAGAGTTTGGAGAATATCCAGCCTTTCTCCACATCTTTCGCGGCCAGCAATTCTCCGCTTTCAACCTCCTCACCGTCGAGCATCACCTTGTATGTGCCGGCTTTACTGCCCTTGGCAAGAGGTGCTTCCAGTTTGTCAGCCTCGACATCGACTTTTATTTTTCTTTCTTTATTATCCTCCGGATAGATATGTATGGTCTTGTCCATAGACAGAGGCACTACGGTCTCTGCCCCACCCTTTACTCTGGCCTCGCAAGCTATGTCTCCCTCTGATGCGACGGTAAATCCCGGTGTGACCTCATGACTGAACTTCATCAGTTTCTTAATATCCGCCGGTCTTTTCTTCATGGTATCTCTCAGAAGCACCATCGCAGCATTCAGATGGTCTTCCGTGTACTCGAGGACTATAGAGCAGTCATCCTCTTCCCAGCTTCCTGTTTTGCCCGCATTTATGTTTTTAATTCTTCCGGTGCCTCTGAGGAAAGCATTCTCAAGTTCCCTCTGTTCGGACATATTGGTTTCGGGTATGGTGTATTTCTTGGTCATCGATATCTCTCTGAGTTTTTCGTTCTCAAAGCAATGACTGGTTATTATGGCCATATCGTGGGCTGTCGTATAGTGATTTTTGTTCTTCCAGCCGTTCGGATTCACAAAATGAGTATCCTTGCAGCCCCACTCCTCAGCCTGTTTGTTCATAACTTCCGCGAAGTTCTTTTCCGAGCCACTCACCGTTACGGCTAGTGCGTAGGCCGCCTCGTTTGCAGACGCGAGCATAGTTCCGTAGATCAAATCATTCACGCTGATTTTCTCACCTTTTAATAACAGTATGTGAGAGCCTTCAACATAATTAAGGTCTTCATTTGACTTTTGAATAGTGACTATCTCTTTCGGATCCAGATTCTCAAGTGCGAGATAGCATGTAAGTATCTTTGTTATGCTGTACGGATCTATTTTTTTATCTCCGTTTTTCTCATAAACGTGTTTGTCGAGATCAAGGGAGTATATTGCAGCCGCCTCGGCCTGTAATTTAGGTGCCTCTGCATCCGGATTGCCGTACGGCTTTATAAGGCTACGGTCAAAAGAAGTAGAAGCCTTGCTTGGCAGTATTAACAGCAGCACAATAAGAAGTAGCGCTGCAAAGAGCGCCCTTCTGATTTTGGCCTTGCGCCTTCTCTTTTCAATTATTTCTCTTCTGATTGCAGCATCAGTTCTCATTTATATCTCCCACACCCTCAGCGCTTTCGGTTTAATCTCAACTTCTATTTTAGGTGTGTTATATACCTCGCCGTCGATTACGAATTCCATAGTTTCGCCTCTCAGCGGGTCCACCGTTATCTTTTTGGCCTGCTTATATACTGCTATATCATCCACATCTTTGATTTCAAAGAGTTTCCCGGCTTTGAACTTCGGGAATTTGCTGACAAAAGATATCCTGGATATGTCTCTAATAGCCAGCAGTTCAATAAAACCGTCATCCAAAACTGCGTTAGGGCAACTTTCAATGCCGCCTCCGCAGTAGTTGCCGTTGCTCATCGTGGCAAGCAGGAGTTCACCGTCGTAGAAAGGCTCTCCGTCCGCTGTTATCTTCAGTTTCTGTCCGTCCTTCTCAAGAAGAGTGACAAAAACTGCTGTCAGATATGCCAGCGAACCTTTAAACATAGTCTTCTCATGTATGTGGGTCGCACGAACTGCAGTGTTGCCGTCAAATCCTATATTTATTCCGTTGACACATATGCAGCTTTTTTCCGTGCTGCCAAACATCCATTTAATCTCAATTACATCGATATCTTTTGCCCTGCCCTTGAGCTGTTTTTCAAGGTCGAGATATTCCGTGAAATGCATCTTATCCTTTGCCAAGGCACGGCAAAGGTCGTTACCGGTGCCAATAGGAACCATACCGAGTATGGCATTGTCGTATCCGTATAATCCGTTTGCTATCTCATGTGCGGTTCCGTCTCCGCCGCAGGCAAATACAACCACATCCTCTCCCGCTTTCAGCGCTTCCGATGCGAGAGTGTCCGCAATCTTCGCTCCGTTCTCATACGCATTTGTCGGACAGATAATTATGTCCTCATCCATATGATTGAGAATCAGATTCTCGGCAGCAGCGATGACATCCTTGTTCTTTTTACCTGTACCCGAGATAGGATTTACGATAAATGCGTATCTCATTTTGTCTCTCCCTCTGACTCGCTGTCATAAATGAGTTTCGGTTTTGCTCCTATATAGTCGAGTGAAACAAGTGAGTATCCCACTCCGCGCACGTTCCCCTTAATACCGCGCTCAAACGCAGGCATTCCGTGCAGGTGTCCGTAAATACATTTCCACACGCCGTATTCCTCCAGTATTTTTGTAAAGTCTGTCTCCCTGCCGTCCGCTGCGCTCGGCGGATAATGCAGACAGGCTATTATGCGTGCATCCGGTCTTGCTTTTTTTGCTGCATCAAGACCCATACGCATTCTCTGGAGTTCTCTGGCATATATCTTTTCGTCGTGCTCCGTATATTCATCAGAGCCCGGATAAGGCCACCCCCTTGAAGCCGCAATTACTATATCACAATCGTCGACGGTATAGCAGTCGTTCTGCAGAAAAACGATGTCATCGTAGAGTGAATTAAGATACTTGATCCTGCTCCACCAAAGATCGTGATTACCCTTTGAAATTATCTTAAATCCCGGAAGATTATGTATCCACTCAAAATCATCCATGGCCTCTTCGATTTTAAGAGCCCAGGAAATATCGCCCGGGATAAGCACCAAATCTTCGTCTTGAACCAGTTCGCGCCAAGCCGTCTCGACACTTTCCGGGTGTCCCTCCCAGCCCGGTCCGAACTTATCCATCGGTTTGTCAATATTCTCATTAAACGAGAGATGAAGATCTCCTATTGCGTAGATTCTCATTAAACTCCTGCTATATGTTTTATTACGTAGCCCGCAAGCTCAAGTCCGCATGATCCAGGTACATAACTCATAGTCCCAAGAACACCGTCCCTCGGAACAGGCTTTTCCTTGGAATAAACCACCGGAACATGCTCTATCCCTATATCTCTCAGTCTCTTTCTCATCACTTTGGCCAAAGGGCAAACCGATGTCTCTGATATGTCCGCTGTGATAAACTGCGTTTCAAACTTACCGGCCGCTCCCATGGATGAAATGATGTCTACACCCGCATCACGAGCGTTTTTTATGAGCAACACTTTGGCATCGACATCATCGATCGCATCGATTATCCAGTCAAAGCTCCTGACATCCAGTTCCTCACCGGTTTTATAAAACTTCGGAATCGCGGTGATATCTGCGTCCGGGTTGATGTCTCGGCATCTCGCAGCCATTATCTCAGCTTTATTGCAGCCGATAGTTGAAGTGAGTGCGACAAGCTGTCTGTTGAGGTTGCTTTCGGCAGCATCATCTCCGTCCATAAGTGTAATGCTTCCGATTCCCGCTCTCGCCACAGCCTCAGCCGCATACGAGCCTACTCCGCCGCAGCCCATCACCAAAACGGAAGCTGATTTCAGCCTATTCACGCCGGCACTTCCTATTAACTTCTCCGTTCTTGAGTATCTATTTTCCATTTCGTATAGTTTCAAGCACTCTGAGTATATCGCCTCCGCCGTAGCCCTTCGACTCGAGTTTCCTGGCTATCTTGGCGATGAGTTTGTCATCGACTTCTCTTCCCTCCGCAACTTTGAGCGCGACGGAAAGAGCATCTTCGTATTCGTTCACTTTATTGTTATAGAGGAAATCTTCAGCGGCGTTTTTTATTACCGCCTCATCGACGCCGCGTTCTTTCAGTTCGGCCGCAGCTCTCTTGACTCCCCTTTTCTTTTCTCTGTTGTATTCGTAGTATCTTTCGGCATAGAGGCTGTCATCCAAATAGTGAAGCGATATAAGTTCATCCACAGTCTCATCGATTTCTGACGCATCATAGCCTTTCTCATTCAGATGCTTTCTGACCTCATGGACAGTCCTCATCCTGTTTGCCAGATATGCGGAGGCTGCCTCCATAGCCGTTTTTTTATTCTTTGACATACATCTCCTTGTATATGAGTTTTTCGTCTATGTCTTCGTTTGCAAGCAAGCATATTGCCGCGTACAGTTTCTCTCCGTCCGGTATTTCTATATTGCTGATGTAATATCTGTCGTCACCGTGCACAGTACTCGTATGCAGTGCAAACGGCGGAAAGTCCTGAGTAAACACCGATGTACCGAGTGCTTTGGTAAACGCCTCTCGTTTAGTCCAAACTCCGTAAAACTCGGCAAGTGAATCTTCAGCATCCAGTCCTTCGATAAACACAGCATCCTCAACGTTGAAGAAACGCCTCGCAATGCCTCTGTGGTCGCATATCCTTTCATACTGTATGTCCATGCCGCATTCCCTCTCATCTATCAGGACGGCCCAGCTTTTTTCACTGTGAGAAATCGAAAACTTATCGAAACCTTCGATATAAGGCTTGCCTTCGAACTCGTGAGAATTATCCCTCTTCATTTCGGCAACGAGTTCCTTGGCCTTCTCCCTGTTTCCTATATAATCTCCTATCGCAAGTTCGAGGAGTTCATGACTCTCGCAATTCAGTTCTTTGTACTTGTGAGTGTAGTAGATAATCACTTGGCAAGCTCCTCAAGTCCTCTTTCAAGGGCTTTATCAGACGAAACCTTTATGTCCGGTGTGATGCCCTTCTCGTTTACAGTTTCACCGTTCGGGCGGAAATATTCGGTTATTGTGAGTTTGACCGCAGAGCCGTCGTCGAACTTACGGCTGAGCTGTGTCACGCCTTTTCCGTATGTCTTTTCTCCGATAATAAGGCCTGCTTTATTATCCTGCAGAGCACCCGTCAATATCTCCGAAGCGCTGGCGGTATCCGAATCCGTCAGTATTACCATATCAAGGTCCGCGGAACTTGACTTGGAATTGCTTACATTCTCCTCCCCGTTCTTTGAAACTTCACTCATTATCTTGCAGGCCGGCAGCAGATAATCGGCTATTTCAATGCTCTCATCCGTCAGGCCTCCGCCGTT
>JAFREV010000183.1 GCA_017434685.1 Mogibacterium sp. | reverse complement strand
GTTGGCCTCATGATGGTAATACTCTGCGGAGCCGAACTCTTTACGGGAAACAACCTCCTGACACTCGCCCTCATGGACAAGAAGATATCTGCGGGGCAGATGCTCAGAAACTGGGTAGTTGTATATATCGGAAACTTCATAGGATCCGTTCTGATTGCATTTCTCCTGGCCAAGAGCGGCCTCTTTGCAGACGCGGCAGGAGAAAGAGCGATGGCCATCGCAAGCGCCAAAGTATCCATACCGTTCATGCCTGCAGTGCTTCGCGGTATAGGCTGCAACGTGCTCGTCGTGCTCGCTTGCTGGATGCAGGCCGGAGCCAAAGACTTGATAGGCAAGATATTCGCCATATGGTTCCCGATTATGATGTTCGTGTTCGCGGGATTTGAGCACAGCATAGCCAATATGACATACATACCGCTCGGCATGTTCCTCGGAGCGGACGTCGGCATGGGAGCCTTCCTCATCGGAAACCTCCTGCCTGTCACGATAGGAAATATCATAGGCGGGGCCTTGATAGTGCCGTGCGCCTATTACTACGCATACAAGAAATAGATGAACTACCAAGAAACACTGGACTATATAAATTCGGTAAGACGCAATGTATGGAAGCTCGGGCTGTCTCGGACGCGCGAGCTTCTTCATATGCTGGGAGACCCTCAGGACGATCTTAAATTCGTGCACATAGGGGGCACCAACGGCAAAGGCTCGACATCTGCGATGATCGAATCGGTGCTTAGGACTGCCGGCTACCGCACGGGGCTCTTTCCGTCCCCGTACATCGAAGAGTTCAGGGAGAGAATATGCGTGAGCGGTGAGATGATATCCGAAGATGAACTCTGCAGGATTACCGAAAGAGTAAAATCCTTTGCGGATACCATGGAGGATGAACCGAGTCACTTTGAGATAGTCACCGCCATAGGCATGCTATATTTCAAAGAAAAGAATTGCGACATAGTCGTGCTCGAGGTCGGCCTCGGAGGCGAGTTCGATGCGAGCAATGTAATTAAAGCACCGGACGTTGCCGTGCTGACAAACATCGGACTCGACCACACCGACTACCTCGGGACCACGCTCGAGGAAATCGCGAGGACCAAAGCCGGCATCATCAAGACGGGCTCATCAGTCGTGCTCTATCCTAATGTTCCTGAGGTGACAGATGTCATCGAAGAGATATGCGAGGAGAGAGGCTGCGAACTTACCGTAGCGGATTTCAGCAGAATGAAATCCATCGATGCGGACTTTAGCGGTCAGTCGTTCCTCTGGGATGATAAGACTTATAAAATACGCCTGACGGGAGACTACCAGCTCAGAAATGCCGCAATGGCATTGAATGTTATCGAGAAGATGAGAGAGCTCGGATGGGATATCTCGGATGAAGCCATTGAGTTCGGAATGGCAAGTGCGAAGTGGCCTGCGAGATTTGAAGTGCTGGGGCAGGACCCTGTATTCATTCTCGACGGCGGGCACAACTCCCAGTGTGTAGAGGCCGTGTCAGAGTCATTGGACCGTTATCTGCCGGGAGAAAAACTCACACTCATCATAGGCATGCTGAGGGATAAAGATTACGAGGCGGCGCTGGATATTTTGCTTCCGTACGCGTCCTACTGCTATTGCCTTACACCTGCGAGCGACAGAGCGCTTCCCGCAGAGGAACTCGCTGAACAGATTAGAAAGAGGGGAGTGGGTGCGGAGTGCACAACAGGCGCCCGCGAAGCCATTAAAAAAAGCCTCGCCGCAGGCAGGCCGATCCTTGCATTCGGATCGCTCTACATGGCGGGCGAGGTAAGAAGCGAGTATAGAAACCTCCGCTGTGCTCAGGATGATAACTAAATACCGAGTTCGAATTTGAGCTGTGGCTTCACAGGTGCATAATCCACCATCTCGAAATCGTCGAGCGTGATGTCCGTGAATTCGCATCCTGCATCTTTATGAAGAACGAGTTTAGGGGACGGGCCGGCCTGTCCCTCTTTTTGCGCCTCATCTGCACGGCGGAGCATCTCGTCTGCGTTTTCCATATGACGGTCATAGATCTGCTCGTTGGCTACGAAGTGTGTGAAAACACCTTCCTTCAGTCCGCAGACTCTGGCTATCATCATGAGTAGTGCAGCGTACTGAATCTCGTTGATGCCGCCGGCTCCCGATGCAGTGAGCATGTCACCGGATCTCTGCACGAGCACCATGTCGAGATAATCGCCCCTGACATTCCAAATAGTCAGGAAAGCGCAAGGAGCGAGGCCTGCTGTTTCATGAAGGTCAGCCTCCTGCCAGAGAGATACGACTTTACGCCTCGCATAAGGGTCCTTTTTAATGTCAGCAATCAGATTGTTCATGAGATCGTAACGCTTTACAGTGGCTCCGTATCTCTGGCCGATAGTCCCGTCACCTATATCCCACGGATCCCACCAGGTAACACCCATCTCCTTCATCTCGGAGAGCACATTGGTCGGTCTCTGGTAGATGGTGAATATCTCGCGAATACCTGTCTTCCAGGCCTGAGGCCTCAGCGTGCACACAGGAAACTCGCCCTTGGACAGGTCGTATTTTCTCATCACGTGGTTGACGCTGATGGTGTGAGCCGGCGTTCCGTCCTCATATTTCGGACGAGGATTCTCATCCTTATAGCCGTTATCCAGTATGTTGTGAATATCTTCGATTAAATACTTATCTGCTTTGGTCATAACACCTAATCCCCTCTGAATCTCAATCTGCAAACTGATTCACATTACCACATATTATACAATCTCAGCACCCGCTGCGAGAACTGCAGCCTTGGCAAGTTCCTTAGTCGGATCTATGGTCGGAAGAGCCGTCTCTCCGATGATGTCGAAGGCAATCGGAAGCTCCGTGCAGCCGAGTATGAGTATCTCGGCACCTTTGCCCTTCATCTCGTCAACAATACTGTCTATGTCGAGCGATGAGAAGTCCATGTTTCCGGCTTTGACGTAGTCATATATGAGGCTCATGACGATTTTCTGAACCTCCTCGGACGGGTAGATATCCTCGATGCCTGCCTCACCCAGAGATTTCTTATATATCCCGCTTTGGCAGGTTCCGTCCGTGGCCAGAACTCCGGCTTTCTTAATGCCTCTTTCCTTGAGGCGGGATGCCGTCTCTTTAGGCATATGTATCATCGGAATGCTTAAGGCATCGCATATATCATCATAGAAATAGTGAGCCGTGTTGCATGGCATGATGAGAAAGTCCGCGCCTGCGGCCTCGAGCCTTTTGGCACTTTTAATCATCTCAGGCCTCGGGTCCTGCCCGCCCGAGAGTATCGCCGCCGTCCTGTCGGCTATCCTCGTGTTGCAGTCGGCTATGACAGGGACATTGTCCTGGTCTTTGCCGGCTTTGGTACATTCCACGATTTTAATCCCCAGATCGTAGGTTGCCATCGGCCCCATGCCGCCGAGTATTCCTATGGTCTTGTAATCATTCATATCGAAAACTCCTTATTTCTTTTCGGTACAAATATTATATGCTATCTTCCGTTTCCGGTCACGCGAGACAGCGCTTTGAGAAGCGGCCCGGACACCATTCCGAGCACGATACCCTTGACTACAGCAGTCACCATCCTGATTGCAATCATGCCCGTGATGATGGTCGGGTAGTAGTAGCCGTAGATCTTTGAGTCCGCATAGATCGCTCCTGTGTTCAGGAGGCAAATCAGGATTTCGCAAATCAAGAATATGACTATGAGCTGCGTCCTGTTGTTGTTGAATCCCGATCTCTTGGCGTAGATCCCTGCGATGAAACCCACTATCACAAATGGCAGTATCCAAAGAGCCATCGTTGCTGTGATGCCGTAGCTGAGCAGTTGATACAGGAATATTCCGATTCCTGCGACTATCATACCGTCTACCGGCCCGTATATAAGAGCTGCTATCAGTATAGGGAAATCCTCGAAGGATATCTTCATTATATTTCCTATTCTGATGGAGGTGAATCCGAGTACCACCGCCATTGCAGCCAGTATAGCATCTACGGTCAGATGCTGTGTGCGTGTCATCCCATTTTTGTCTGATGCAGACATAAAAAACCCCTTTCCGGCATTAGCCATCTCAAGTAAAAGTGAAACTATTGCCACAAAGAAGTCTCTGATGCGGCAACGGATGCGGATGAGGCACCGCGAGCTATGCTCTTCGTCCGCAGGCAACTTCCCATCCTGCGGCACTTAACGCGCGACATCCTACTTCGCCTTGTCTTTATGTTTGCACCCATAATATCAGTTGAAGAATGAAGCGTCAATCTCTGCTCTTGCGGAGCCTTTTTCATTGACCGAAATTACCGCCGGATGATATAATTTTTGGGCAAACATTGATAAACAAACAGTGTTTAACTTTTATCTATAGGTAAGGAGAAAGGAAAAAAAGATGGCAGACCTTAAACGCACACAGTTATATGATGTACATGTGGCAGAGGGCGGC
>JAFREV010000182.1 GCA_017434685.1 Mogibacterium sp. | reverse complement strand
CAAGCTCGATAATGGTTTCCTTGTCCTCGACCTTTTCAAGTGCAGCATCGTACTCTGCCGCAATTCTGCGAAGCTCTTCCTTTTCTTCATCATTGATTCTCTGGGCTGCAAGCTTAGCTACGAAGCCCTCCATGTCCTCTCTTACCTCAAAGACATCAAGCATATCCTTGATTGATATATTGGCTACGTACGCACCTCTTCTCGGAACTATCTTCACCAGTCCGTCATCAGCAAGTTTTTTGATAGCCTCTCTGATTGGAGTCCTACTTACATTCATTTTTTCGGACAGGTCTATCTCCATCAATCTGGTCTGTGAAACTATCTCTCCGGTGAGGATCTTATGCTTCAGTTCCAGATATACCAGGTCCTTAAGAGGTTTTTGTACTTTGAGTTGAATCTCCATCATCTCTCTTCCGTCTCCTTCACAAGATTTCCCGTAATCGTAAGCCACATCCTGTGCCCTTGCTTCGATATAATTTCACGGGACAGGATTTCAGCATCTTTATCTGCTTTATTCTTTTCCCTATAATATGCAGCAATTGTCGGTCCGCTTCCACTCATCAGAATTTCATCTGCAGACAGTTTATCCTGCATCAGATTTTTGAGCTCAGCCGCTACCGGATATGAACCGAGCGTATATTTCTCGAGATCGTTTATGAACAGCTTACGGCTGCCTCTATGCGAGACACCGCTGTATCCTATGCTGTCGATGGCGTGATAGGCTTCTGCCGTTGAAACTCCGATTCCCGGATTTGCCATTATCACATATCTCGTTTCTTCTTCGCAGCCTTCGACTTCATCTCCGATTCCGGATGTCCAGGCAGCAAATCTCGCTTCATCCAGTCCTGCTAATCCTTCGAGTTTATCTCTGTTGGCTGCGGCGTTCATAAAAATTGAAAAAGGCACATCCGCGCCTGTCTTTGTTCCCAGAGACATCAGCTCTCTCAGCGAAAGCGGGTAGCCGGCCAAAGCATTAAGCCCGAGCATGGCGACAGCTGCGTTTCCGCTTCCTCCCGCTATACCGGCTGCCACCGGCAGTCTCTTTTCAATCTCCACAATTATGTCCGAACCCGGGAATAATGCTCCTGATGATTCGGCCAGAACAGCAATTCCCTTTAATGCCAAATTCTTCATATTTGTCGGGATTGTTTTTTCATCCGTACATAAATATACATCATGCTTGTTTATAGTGCAATGAGGCAAATTGTATTTTGTTCCATTTTCAGGACATTTTTTGATTTTTACGACATCACAAAGCCCGATTCCCTGCATCAGGGACACGATATTGTGGTAGCCGTCTTCTCTTTTGCCGACAACGTCCAGTGAGAGATTCAGTTTTGCATGTGCGTTAAGAGTGATTGATTTCATATCTGATACTATTAAAGAGGGGAGCCAAGCTCCCCTGCTTTTATGTCCTGCTGTTATTTCTTAGCCTTGCCGCCTTTTGATTTTCCCGATGCTTTCCTTGCGGCTTTCAACGCATCTACGGATCTGTCCGCTTTGTTTGTCGGCGCCGGTGCGTGTACATGATATACGTTGTTCAGAAGCTCGGCGCAGTTGTCGATTTTCTTTTCCTGAGCCTGTGAATCATCTTTTTTCTTGCGGGCTTTTTTCTTAGCCTCTTTGGCTTCCTTTTTGGCCTGTGCGGCTCTTACTTCCTCTACGGATTTGCCCGTCTTCTTTGCTTCTTTATATGGATTGAAAGCGGCGTCTTTGGTTTCGGCCGTTTCCACCTCGTCGTCATTCTTTTGATTTTGTCTCATGGTCAGTACCATGATACCGCCGAACATGACACACATCATAACCATGTTAATCGAGTTGTTGACCTTCTGGTTATATGTTCTGAAGCTGACGGTTTTGGCCTGCTCCATAACATTGCCTTCGTTATCCACCAGACCTGAATCTATGGTAAGCGTGTACTCGGCATTATTCTTGGCGGTAAAACCACCATCTACGTCCGCAAGTACGAGCACGAGTCCGTCGTTCTTTTCACTGAAGAGAACCTGGATAGGAACTGTCTCTCCGTCTTCGTCCTTGATGCTGAATTTAGCTGCATCGACTTTCTTGGCTTCTTCCGAGTTGATTGGATTGCTGAATGTGAGCTTAACACCGAGGTTTTCCATCGATGTGTTTTTCTGACCGTCCTCCGGGTAGGATGAGACGAGTTCGAGATTGCCTTCGGCAAAGCAAAGAGCAGAACTCAGCATCAGCATGATTGCAGTCAGTGTTGTGATAAGGCTCAGCCTCTTCATTTAGTGTTCCTCCGTCCGTTTATGTATGTAACGCATAATGCGCTGTGTCTTTCTATCTCCTGGCTTTGAAAAAATCTTTCAGGAGAGTGCTGCACTCGTATTCGAGTACACCACGCGTTATCTCTATTCTGTGATTTAGTTTTTCATTGGCCGCTATGTTAAACAGCGAGCCGCAGGCTCCTGTCTTAGGGTCGTTCGCTCCTATTACCAAGCGGTCCATTCTGGCAAGCACCATGGCGCCTGCGCACATGCTGCAGGGCTCGAGCGTGACGTACATCGTCGCACCGGTGAGCCATTTGCTGCCGAGTTTTTCTTCGGCCTCAGCCAGGGCGAGCATCTCGGCGTGAGCCTGAGAGCTCCTCGCGCCTTCGACCATATTGTGTGCACGCGCGATGAGCTGCCCGTCTTTTACAATAACGGCACCGACGGGCACCTCGCCCGCTTCGGCCGCCTCGGAAGCTTCCTTTAAAGCCTCGAACATATAGCGTTCATCTTCATTTGCGCATACAATTCCGTCAAAAACCATAGCGCAGGTATTGTATCACAATGGGGCTTTACAATTCAATAAAAAAGAGCACTCTCCGTGCTTAAACCTACACTCTGAGGCTCATTTATTATCCTCGCCAATATGTCCTTCAGAACTGTCGGCGAATTAAATCCCTATGACTTTTTTCAGCGCTACCAACAGCGGGTTGATTTCGTAGATGAGTTTGGTCAGATATGAATCCTGCATAGCCGCTATAACCTCAGTAACCTTAGCCGGAGCAAAGAGCGTAATTCCCGGCACCAATGCTGCGACGAAGAGACATGCTATGATAACTCCCTTCACTATTCCCAGCGAAAGACCGAGTATGCTGTCCGTGCCGCCTATAATCACGGAGCTCTTGCGTCCGCGTCTTAAGAGCATCCTTATTATGTATGCTGCAAGCCAGACAGCGATTACCACCAGCACGAAGGCTATGATACCCATCAATGCCTCGGTGATTCTCGCCGAGGTTTCCGCCGCAATTTTATCGGCTGCATTATCTGCCACTTCTCCAATAAAGCCCGGCAGGCTCTTTGAGTAATTGTCCTGCTCCGGTCGGATAATTTCAAACACTCTCTTGTATACGGTGTCCCTGAACGGTGTCTTCAGAAGATACTCCGATACATCTTTGCCGTAAAGCATTGCAAGTGCCAGGCCTCCTACGAGTCCCAGCAGTCTCAATATCGTATCTCCAAGACCTTTCTTCGCTCCGATCAGCGCAGAGAGGAGCACGATAACGCATAGTATTCCGTCCAGCATCCACCATTCAATTTTCACGCAATTATTCTATCAATCTTACTTGCTACACTCAACCGTCGAATGCTATTATTAACACATCATCAATATGTTATTTTTTTACACGATATGTAAGGAGATTAGAACAATGATTGATCCAAAAGAACTGAAGTACAGCAGAGACGATGAATGGGTTCGCTACGACGGAGATGCCGTTTATGTAGGTATCACAGATTATGCTCAGAGTGAGCTCGGCGACCTCGTATTCGTAAACCTCCCTGAGGTTGATGACGAAGTAATCGCAGGCGAGGCTTTGGGTGATGTTGAATCCGTAAAAGCAGTTGCTGATGTTATTTCGCCTATTTCCGGTGTTGTTCTGGAAGTTAACGAAGAGCTTCTCGATGACGCATCACTGATTAACAGCGATCCTTACGGCTCATGGTTTGTGAAGGTCGGCAATGTCAGTGAAGAAGTTGAACTGCTCACTGCAGACGAATACGACGCTTACAGAGGATAGGTTCTGCGAAGAAGCTAAAAAGCTGACTGACGCGGGGCGCCGCAATCACGCGACGCCCCTTTTTTAATCTAAAGAACAGGAGGAATCAAATTGGGCACTTTTATTCCTAACACCAAGGAAGAGCAAATAAAAATGCTCAAGGAGATCGGATATAAGGATTTCGATGATCTGTTCAAAGTCATCCCTGATGCTGCCAAGGTCAAAGGCGAGCTCAAACTCCCCGAAGGCCTTAGCGAGATCGAAGTCGATCGCAAAGTTCAGGGACTTGCCAACAAGAACGTCGTATTCCGCTCGATCTTCCGCGGCGCCGGCGCATACAACCATTATGTACCGTCCGCTGTAGACGCTATCGCTAACAAAGAAGAATTCCTTACGGCATATACGCCATATCAGGCTGAGATCAGCCAGGGTATTCTCCAGTCGATATTCGAGTACCAGACCATGATCGCAGAGATTACGGGCATGGACATCGCAAATGCTTCTCTCTATGACGGAGCATCAGCTGCCGCAGAGGCATGCTGGATGTGCAAGGACCGCAAGCACAGCACGATCTATGTATCCGGTGCAATCGACGAAAGAATACTCGAAGTTATCAAGACATATTCATTCGGAAGAGAGAACAAAGTCGAGCTCATTCCTGCAAAGGACGGAGTTACCGACAAAGACGCTCTCAAAAAAGCCCTCGAGGCAGACGACGAAGCAGCCTGCTTCCTCATGCAGTATCCTAACTTCTTCGGAGTTGTCGAAGACGCAGAGGAGCTCTGCAAGATCACTCAGGGCGCAGGAGCTAAATTCATCATGTATTGCCAGCCGCTCGCACTCGGACTTCTCAAGAATCCGGGAGAGATCGGCGCAGACATCGCAGTTGGTGAAGGACAGCCTCTCGGACTCGGACTCGAGTTCGGCGGACCGTACCTCGGCTTCCTTTCAACAAAAGAAGAGAATATGCGCTCGATTCCGGGTCGTCTCATCGGTGAAACAGTAGACACCAGAGGCGAAAGAGGATTCGTACTCACTATCCAGGCCAGAGAGCAGCACATCCGTCGTGAAAAAGCAAGCTCCAATGTTTGCTCCAACGAAGCATGGTGCGCACTCAGAGCAGGCATCTATCTCTCGACTATCGGCCCTAAGGGCTTCGAAGATGTAGCCAAGCTCTGCTCATCCAAAGCTCACTACATGGCTGAGGAACTGGATAAGATCGGCATGAAGCTCTGCTTTGAAGGTGAGTTCTGGAACGAATTCGCAACCACATGCCCTGATGCAGACAAACTGCTCAAAGCTCTCGAGGATAAAGGCATCCTCGGCGGACTCAAGTTCAGCTGCTGCGGCTGCGAAGATGCAAAAGAAGACTGCATCCTTTGGTGCTGCACAGAGCTCAACACTAAAGAAGATATCGATGAAGTCATAGCTGTCGCAAAGGAGGTGTTCTAATATGAAATTAATATTTGAAAAGAGCATTCCTGGTAGAGGACAAGATATCTTCCCGGCATGTGATGTACCTGAAAAACTGCCAAAGAAAGATATGCTTCGCAAGGCTAAAGTAAACCTCCCTGAGATCTCCGAAAACGAGATGGGAAGACACTACACCGCACTTGCTAAGAGAGCGCACGGAGTTAACGACGGTTTCTACCCTCTCGGCTCCTGCACCATGAAGCACAACCCGAGAATTAACGAGAAGATGGCCAATCTTCCGGGATTTGCCAAACTTCATCCGCTCCAGCCTGCACACACAGTACAGGGCGCCAACGAACTCATTACAGAACTCGAAGAGTTCCTCTGCGAGATTACGGGCATGGACGGTGTTACATTCTCACCTGCAGCCGGAGCACACGGCGAGTTCACCGGACTTCTCCTGATCAAGGCTTATCACCATGACAGAGGCGAAGCTGAGAGAAACGAGATTCTCGTACCGGACGCCGCTCACGGCACAAACCCTGCATCGGCTACGATGGCAGGCTACAAATCAGTAACGATTAAGTCCAATGAAAACGGCACCGTAGACCTCGACGATCTCAAGGCCCACCTCGGACCTAAGACTGCAGGTCTGATGCTGACCAACCCTAACACGGTAGGTCTCTTCGACCCTAATATCATGGAGATCACAAAGCTTGTACACGAGGCAGGCGGTCTCTGCTACTACGACGGTGCTAACCTCAACGCCGTAATCGGTATCGTACGTCCTGCAGACATCGGATTCGACGTAATCCACATGAACCTGCACAAGACATTCTCGACACCTCACGGCGGCGGCGGTCCGGGATCCGGTCCTTGTGCATACAAAGACTTCCTGGCACCATTCGCACCGGGACTTACATGCAAGGACGGCAAAGAGTATAAGAGAGCCGAGAAATCCATCGGTAACATGACCGGTTTCTATGGCAACTTCCTCGTAAACGTCAAGGCATACACATACCTGCTGACGATTGGTAAGGACGTGGCAACTCTCGCACAGAACGCAGTTCTGAATGCGAACTACATGCAGGAAAAACTCAAGGATATCTATCCTATCGCATTCGATACGACCTGCATGCACGAGTTCGTAATCGGCATGGATCCGATTTACAGAAAGACTCATGTATCGGCTCTGGACGTAGCCAAGGCACTCCTCGACTACGGCATCCATCCGCCAACAATCTACTTCCCTCTCATCGTCCACGAGGCACTCATGATAGAGCCTACCGAGACGGAGACAAAGGAAACCCTCGACGAGGCCATCCAGGCATTCCGCGAGATCTACGACAAGATCTTCAATGCGCCTGATAGCGTACAGCAGGCACCTCAGACCACACCGGTACTGAGACTCGACGATACCAAGGCGGCACGTGAGCCACACCTGAGGTACACATTCGATTAATGGCAACGGTCTTTCAGAGATTATTCTCATGACAATGTCCATAGGGAGGGAGCACATGCTCCCTCCCTTTTAACTTATGTCTCAATTACCCGAAACTGCATACAGCTAATAAATGAAGAGGATCGCATAACAGCGACCCTCTTATTATTATATCGATGATGCGATCATCCTTATTATCTCATTGGCTGTTGCGGATGCCCCAACGGGCACTTTGAGAGACGCAATCTCGGATGCATCATATTTGCAGCCCCTCAGCATGTCTTCCACTACAGCGAAGACATCGGTCTCGAGCGAATCAGAATAAAGCTTTACGTCTTCTATGTATTCGCCCTTCATTGCGAGCTGGGCCTCGACCTCTCCCCAGTCAAATCTGTGGATAATGTCCTTTTCGAACGGAATCCTCGTTCCGAGCCTCCATTCTTCCGAGGAGTATTTGTCCTTCAGTTCCTGCGGTATATCCGGGGCTCCAATCGTCATGGCTTCCGCTCCGCAAACCTTTTCGGCGGCGAGCACCAGCATGTTTTTCATGGCCTCTATCTGAACGGCAAGCCCCGCAGTTTTAAGTCTTTCGTCCTTTATATGTTCACACAGATTGGTAACGCGTGAGCGGACTGATGCAACGCCCTTGCTCCTTAGCTTTGAATCCGGCACGTTCAGGTAGCGCGTCATGTCGTCCGGATTCACCTCCATCATGATCGTGCCGTGATGATAGTTGTATCCGT
>JAFREV010000181.1 GCA_017434685.1 Mogibacterium sp. | reverse complement strand
CTCTCTCATCTGCCTCGAAGTCGAACATCGTCATGCTTTCCCTTTCAGGCTCTTCATAATGCTCTATTTGATAAAGAGCTTCGTTCAGCAGTTCCTGCACACCCTCACCTGTAGCAGCACTTATACGAAATACCTTTCGGCCGATTTTGTCCATATAGGCCATGAATTCATCGGCTTTATCCTGATCAAAAATGATGTCACACTTATTTGCAGCTACTATCTGCGGTTTATTCAAGAGTTCCGGATTATACTTCTCAAGTTCGTTTATGATCTTGTCATAATCTTCAATAGGATCTCTGCCTTCTGAACCCGAAATATCAACTACATGTATTAATACCTTTGTCCTTTCGATGTGCTTAAGGAAAGTAAAGCCAAGACCTGCTCCTTCTGACGCACCTTCGATTATTCCGGCAATATCCGCCATAACGAAACTCGTATCGTGAAGATATACGACACCGAGATTAGGATCTATTGTTGTAAAATGATATCCGGCAATTTTAGGTTTGGAATTAGTGCAGACTGACAGCAATGTCGACTTTCCGACATTCGGAAATCCGAGCAATCCGACATCTGCAATCAGTTTCAGTTCCAGGATTATTTTTCTTTCCTTTGCGGGACTGCCTGCTTCGGCAAAGTTAGGAGCCTGGCGAATACTGCTTTTATAATGAACATTGCCTCGACCGCCTTTTCCGCCTTTGGCAACCGTTACGCTGTCGCCGTCTTCAACCAGATCCTTCATGAGATGCCCGGTTTCCTTATCTATTATCATTGTTCCGACCGGAACTTTAATATACAGATCAGAACCTTTGGCACCGTAGCGATTACGTTTCATGCCGTCTTTGCCGTTCTCAGCCTGATACTTCCTCTTAAATTTAAGGTCCATCAATGTTCTGAGGTTTCTGTCGGCAACCAAAATAACACTGCCGCCGTTTCCTCCGTCTCCGCCGTCAGGTCCTCCATCCGGCACATAAGGATCACGTCTGAAAGTGACCGCACCGTTTCCGCCTTTACCGGATATAACTGTAATTTCCGCTCTATCTACAAACATGGTAAACCTCTAAAAAAGCCCCTACAATGTAGGGGCCTCATAGCATGTGAACTTAAGCTTCCTTGCTGTAAACGCTGATTTTCTTTCTCTTCTTGTCGTATCTTTCGAACTTAACAGTTCCGTCGATAGTAGCAAAGAGTGTATCGTCTCCGCCTTTAGCAACATTGTTACCCGGGTGGAATTTAGTACCTCTCTGTCTCATGAGAATGCTTCCTGCACTTACATATTCACCGGCGCCTACTTTAAGTCCAAGTCTCTTGGACTCGGAATCTCTGCCGTTCTTGGAACTTCCTACTCCTTTTTTACTTGACATGGATCTTACCTCCGATTTCTATTACTTTGCTTCGATTGCAGCGAGGATGTCAGCCTTTGTGGCCTTGGAATCAAGCTTGATACCCATATCCTTTGCTACTGCAAGAAGCTCATCTTTCTTCATTGATGCGCTTACCTTTGGAGCTGCTTTTTTCTCAGCTTTAGGTGCAGCGTCTTTCTTTTCAGGCTTCTTCTCTGCAGTTTCTTTCTTTGGTGCAGAAGCCTTAGGAGCCTTTCCTTCTCCGATTCCTGTAATCTTTACGAGAGTGAATGGCTGTCTGTGACCGTTTTTACGTCTGTAATCTTTCTTAGCTTTGTACTTGTAAATAACTACTTTGTCGCCTTTTCCCTGTTCGAGAACTTCAGCGTTTACTACGTATCCGTTTACGAAAGGTGTTCCTACGATAAGCTTGTCACCGCCTACTGCAACAACTTCATCAAATACGACTTTTTCTCCGACTTTGGCATCGAGTTTCTCTACTTTGAACTCGTCACCCTGCTGCACTCTGTACTGCTTGCCGCCGGTCTTAATAATAGCATACATTTTATTCAATTCCTCCTTAAACCAGACTCGCCGGAATTCGGGTGCTACGCTTACTAAACCCATTCCGAGCGGTTAACCGCGTAAAAGGATAACACATTGAATAGCCCGCGTCAAGCATAAAATTTCAAGGCGTGCAGCACGCACGCCTTGTTTATTAATTCTGTTTAAAACCGATAAATTATTCCCCTGAATTATTCCTCGATTACCACTCCGTCTTCATCAACTTTTATGTCTTTGTCATCCGGAGCACCGTCTGCGGCAAGATGATCCATAAGGGCGGTTCTTACTTCTTCCATTACTTTAGGATTGTCCTCGAGGAATGCTTTGACATTCTCTCTGCCCTGTCCGATTCTCTCGCCTTTGTAGCTGTACCAGGATCCTGCTTTTTCTATAATACCAATTTCAGCAGCCATGTCCAGTATATCTCCCGAGAGTGAAATACCTGTGCCGTACATGATGTCAAACTCTGCTTTTCTGAACGGAGGAGCTACTTTGTTTTTAACAATCTTAACTCTTGTACGGTTGCCGTAAACTTCCTCACCTTTTTTAATGGAATCAATTCTTCTTACATCGAGTCGCATTGAAGAATAGAATTTCAGTGCACGTCCTCCTGTTGTTGTCTCAGGATTGCCGAACATAATTCCTATCTTCTCTCTGAGCTGGTTTATGAAGATAACACAGGTGTTAGATTTGTTAACGGCACCTGCAATCTTACGAAGAGCCTGTGACATAAGTCTTGCCTGAAGACCTACGTGAGAATCTCCCATTTCGCCTTGAATTTCTGCTTTAGGTACTAAAGCAGCTACTGAATCGATAACAATTATATCAATTGCTCCGCTCCTTGCGAGCATCTCGCAAATCTCTAGTGCCTGTTCGCCTGTATCCGGT
>JAFREV010000017.1 GCA_017434685.1 Mogibacterium sp. | reverse complement strand
TTGACTATGCCTTCAAGTCTTATTAGTTCACCCAATTTATTGTCCTCTTATGCCTTGAGTCCAAGTCCCTCGAGCACCTCGAGTATGGACTCCATCTCTGTTCCTTCATTGAACTCTATCTTGCCCTGGTCCGCCTCTGTGGAAAGCAGCGGATTGATCGGAAGTTTCTCGAGCAGTTTGATTCCGTTTGTTACAGCTACTGCCTCTGCCTGGCTCGGTCCGAAAATTTCATGCTTTGCACCGCAGTCAGGGCACTCATAGTAACTCATATTCTCAACGAGTCCCAAAACAGGAATGTTCATCAGTCTTGCCATATTAACAGCCTTGGCCACAATCATGGATACGAGATCCTGAGGTGAAGTTACCACGATGATTCCATCGATAGGAAGCGACTGGAATACCGTCAGCGGAACGTCTCCTGTTCCCGGCGGCATATCTATGAAGAGTACATCAAGATCACCCCAGACAACTTCTGTCCAGAACTGTTCTACTACACCACCGATAACAGGTCCTCTCCATACTACAGGATCGGTTTCATTTTCTGTCAAAAGGTTAATGGACATAAGTTTAATCTCCATCGGTGTCTCCTCAGGGAGAATTCCGAATTCGCAGGCTCCCGCCCTGGTATGTACACCGAACATTTTAGGAATGGAAGGTCCCGTGATATCCGCGTCCATGATTCCCGTCTTGTATCCGTGTCTTGAAGCTGCAAGTGCGGAAAGAGCCGTTACCATCGATTTTCCGACTCCGCCCTTACCCGAAACAACTCCGATTACTTTCTTAATTGAGCTGTGCTCATTGAGTTCAGCCTTTTGGATTCCGCCGCCTTCTCTTGACGGGCAGTCAGAACCGCAAGTGCTGCAGTCATGAGTGCAATCTTCAGGCACCTGGTTTTCTTCTCTGATTTCTTCGTTTTGATTCTCTTTGTTTGCCATTTCTTTTCCCTCTGTTCGTTAATTATTATTACTTATTATTTATTATTTATTCGTATAATTCGGATTCGTCCATAACCACATCTTCTTTGGCGAGGTTCTTAATCTCATTAAGCATTCCGCCGGATACTGCGTTCATGAGTTCCTCATTGGACTTAATATCTGTTTCCCAGTTCCCGTCACCCTTCGGATCCGTGCAAATTACCTTGGCATCCGATACATAATCCTTGCTGGAAACGGAGCCGAGTCGCAGAAGCTGGAAGGAATAGAATTGATTCTCCCAGCGATTTGCCTCATCCTG
Source organism: Mogibacterium sp. (assembly GCA_017434685.1). Classification (GTDB taxonomy): domain Bacteria; phylum Bacillota; class Clostridia; order Peptostreptococcales; family Anaerovoracaceae; genus Crickella. The sequence continues at coordinate 1,747 of JAFREV010000017.1, read as the reverse complement.
CATCATATGTTCTTCCCACGCTCTGAGATATTCGTTGCCGAAATCGTAGGTGGTAATCCTTACATCCACAGCCACTGTATTCTCTTCTTCTGTCTTTTGACTGCCGAGTATCTCGTAGTCGAAGTCCTTGAGTTTAGTTACGTAACCCTCGAGCATAGAGCCGTCAAAGTCCCCGGAAACACTTTCCGTAAACATCTTCAAACTGTCATCAGACATATCCGCAGATTTTATCTTATCCAATTCAGCTGCCACCTCAGCCTCCGCTTCAGGGAAGCGTTCAGGCTCTTTTGAGCATCCCGTAAGCACGATTACAGCCATTACTATTGCCGCAATCAGCAGTAAAATGTTGAAAACAGTAAGCACATTGTTGATTATCAGTTTCTTTCTGCTCTTTGACGATATATTTTTATCCGTTCTCTTTGCCATTGCTGTATCCATTACCTTCCGATTACCTCCCTGGCGTCATTGCTAAATCTTGTGATACCCATGTTATCCATTGCAGACAGCAGTTCGGATGCGTACTTTCTCGATGTTCCAATCTTGTCTCTGAACTCAGCAATAGTGAAACTTCCGCTGAAACTCTCTGCAACCTCGAGAGCTTTATTCCATGCATCGCTGTCTATATAGTAGGAGGAATTCAGCTTTACTATCACAGCTTCCTCCGAGAGATCTTCGAGCATCGCCTTGGCAAGCCCGGCATCCCCGACTGTTTTAAGTACATCTTCTGTCTTAATCACTTCAATCCCGGCATCTTTATACATACCGGCTATCCGATCTTTTATCGCAAGCTGCTCCTCGCTGTATTCTATGCTGAAGCCCGAAAGTGCTATCGATCTGCCGTGATCCTCTATTACGCCTCTCTCGATAAGGTATTTAACCAGAGCCTGCAGTGGTTTTTCATCATCGATATGCCACTTGCTACCGAGCCTCGACAGCAGTTCCTGCCTCGGAATTCCGTCTGCCAGCGGATTGTCATTGTGATAATCATTGATAAGGTTCTCTACACCGGTTTTAAGGAATGAGAACTTTGTCTCGCTCATCAGCGTCTTATCTGAAAGCCTTATAAGTCTGCCGTTTTTAATCTCTTTTTCAGCCGCTTCATTTATCTCCGATTTCAGAAGACCGAGTTCCTCAGCCATCTCATCCTGTTTGATGAAGCGTCTCTCTCCTGCCTTGGCAAGCACGATGTCCTCTATGCTGCCGCTGTCCAGCACTTTCATGCCGGCAAGCACTTCTTCTTTGTTTCTCTTGTGCTTAGCAGGCAAAGCGTCGATTATCCTGCCTCCGCCTATGCTTATCATCGGCGAATAGAACCTGATGATAAACCTGTCTCCGCGCCTGACTGCTATCGGATCTTCAAGCCTGAGCTGTGCGTAGCATTCCTCTCCTGCAGTAAGAGCGTCCCTGTCCAGGAGTATCACCTTGCAGAGAACCTCGCTTGCGCCTGTGTAGAGGTGCACCCTGCTGTTGTTAAGTACTGTCTTGTCCGCCGAATTGAATATATTCAGTTTTACATCCAGCATCATCGTTGAAACGGCAGAGCCCTTGCGAGCCAGCACGTCTCCGCGCTTTATTTCGTCCTTATCCACTCCCGATAGGTTTATTGCAGTCCTCTGCCCTGCGAGCGCAATATCCGTTTCTTTTCCGTAGGTCTGAATGCCCCTTATCTTGGCTTTTCTGCCCTCGGGATATATCAGAACTTCATCTCCGGTAGAGACGCTGCCATCCATGAGAGTTCCGGTCACGA
>JAFREV010000180.1 GCA_017434685.1 Mogibacterium sp. | reverse complement strand
TCAAAAGCTTTGATGACAATGTCGTACTTAACGGAATAGACCTTTCGGTAGATGAAAACGAGTTTGTAACCTTGCTCGGCCCGTCGGGCTGCGGCAAGACGACAACACTCAGGATAATTGCCGGATTTGAGAAACCTGACGAGGGCAGGGTCTATTTTGACGGAAAAGACATCACAGATATGCCTGCCAACCAAAGGCCTGTTAACACGGTTTTCCAGAACTATGCGCTCTTTCCGCATATGAGCGTTGGTGAGAATATCGCATTCAGCCTCAGAGTGAAGAACAAAGGTGAAAAGGAAATAAGGGATAGGGTAAAAAAGGCTCTTAAACTTGTAAACCTTAAAGGCTTTGAAAACAGGAGAATCGACCAGCTTTCCGGCGGCCAGCAGCAGAGAATTGCCATGGCCAGAGCGATAGTAAACGAGCCGAGGGTACTGCTCTTGGACGAGCCTCTCGGCGCACTCGATCTCAAGCTCAGGCAGGAGATGGAGTACGAACTCGTAAGACTTAAAAATGAGCTCGGCATTACATTCATATACATCACTCACGATCAGGAAGAGGCCCTGACCATGTCGGATAAGGTCGTCGTAATGAACGAGGGATACATCCAGCAGGAGGGTTCGCCTCAGGAGATTTACGATGAGCCTGTAAACGCTTTCGTGGCCGACTTTATCGGAGACAGCAATATACTCTCGGGTCAGATGGTCGATGAGAGGGTTGTCAGAATCGACGGAGTGGATTATCCGTGCATAGACGGTACTGAAGAAGGCTTCCCGCCTAGGAGAAGGGTGGACGTTGTAATAAGGCCGGAGGATATAGATATCGTGCCTTACGGCAAGGGCCTCTGGAACGGAACTATTACCTCTAAACTCTTCATCGGAGTTCACTACGAGATGCTCGTTCAGAGTGAGGACGGCAAGATTGAGTGGCTGCTCCAGAACTACGACCAGCATGACGTGGGTGAGAAGATTGGGATGTATGTCGATCCGGAAAACATCCAGATAATGCACAAACCTAAGAGCGATGCAGAGTCCGCAATAGAGATAGACCTTTAATGAAAACAAACCTGATTGCCAAAAAACCGTATATTACGCCATTTGTTATATGGATAATCGCAGGGACCGTCATCCCTCTGATTTCCATTGCTTACTATGGTTTTACTAGTAAAGATGGCGGTTTTACGTTTAAGAATATTACGGCCATGTTCAGGCCGGACCATATGCAGGCACTAGGCTTGTCACTTTTGCTCGCATTTATCAGCACGGCAATCTGCCTGATAATTGCATTTCCGATGGCAATGATACTGAGGGAAAGCAAGTTCGGCAAACAAGGATTTCTCATCTTCATCATTATCCTGCCGATGTGGATGAACTTCCTGCTCAGGACGATGGCTTGGCAGGTTCTGCTCGAGAGGCAGGGCGTAATCAACGCGATAATCACTGCTGTCGGACTTCCGAGGCAGGAACTTATGAACACACCGGGAGCCATAGTGCTCGGCATGGTCTACGACTTCCTGCCGTTTATGATACTCCCGATTTACAACACGGTTTCCAAAATCGACAACAGCATGATCGAGGCTGCGTACGATCTCGGAGCCAGCAAAAAGACTACATACACAAAGGTAATACTGCCTCTTTCCGTGCCGGGCATCGTATCCGGAATCACTATGGTGTTCATACCGGCGCTCACCACATTCGTAATCTCGAATATGCTGGGCGGAGGCAAGATAAACCTCATAGGAAATATCATTGAGCAGGAGTTCACGATCAATTCGAACTGGTATCTCGGATCGGGACTTTCGCTGGTCATGATGCTGTTCATCATTATCAGCATGCTGCTTCTGCAGAAATTCGACAAAACAGGCGGAGCAAACCTAATCTAAATGAAGAAAATAGCAGGACGAATTTACATTTTAATAATACTGCTGTTCCTGTATCTGCCGATACTGACGCTTATAGTGCTGTCGTTTAACGATGCGAAGTCGATGTCGGTATGGACGGGTTTCAGCCTGCATTGGTATGAGGAACTCTTTCAGAGCAGACTGATGATGGGGGCGATCGTGAACACGTTCTCGATCGCGATCCTAGCTGCGCTGATCGCGACCATCGTCGGGACGATGGCTGTCCTCGGCATGCCGGCTCTCCGGTCGAGGACCGAGAACGTGCTGATGGGACTCAACAACATCCCGATGCTCAATGCAGACATAGTAACGGGTATAGCCCTGATGCTCTTCTTCCTGATGATAGGAGCACCAAGGGGCTACATGACCATACTCTTCAGCCACACCGTGTTCTGCGTTCCGTATGTAGTGCTTTCGGTCAGACCGAGAGTCAACAAGAATACAAACAAACTCTACGAGGCCGCACTCGACCTCGGCGCATCGGAGAGTTACGCATTCAGAAAGATTGTGCTTCCTGAGCTTTGGCCGGGAATCACATCGGGATTCCTCCTCAGTTTCACGATGTCGGTAGATGATTTCATCATCACTTACTTCACCAGAGGAGCCGGAATCAACACGATATCCACGCTTATATACAGCGAGGTTAAAATAGGTATCAGACCGAGCCTCTTCGCTCTGTCGACGATAATATTCGTCGTAGCACTGCTTGTGCTCCTGATAGTCAACATCAGGCAGGACAG
>JAFREV010000179.1 GCA_017434685.1 Mogibacterium sp. | reverse complement strand
GTTGTATGCTTTCTGGCGCTTCTCCATTTCAAGATTTCCTTCGGAATAGCGCTGTTTGCATCCATGGCTCTCATGGCATTCGGTATTAACTTCGTCAGAAAAGATGACGCATTGGAAGAAAACGAAGCCTACGGTGCAGAGCAGGAGGCTGAGACGCTCGAGGTGAAAGAGAGTGAAGAAAGCGGGCACGAATAAAGGCAAATGATATAGACGTTTTTCTGTAAAAGGAGGAGCAAGAAATGAAACTCAAAATCGGTCTGCTGGGCGCGGGACGTATAGGAAAACTTCACGGTACAAATCTGCAAAACGCGGTTCCTGATGCGGAGGTCACTGTAGTGGCAGATCCGTTTATGAATGCGGATATGGAGGCATGGGCCGAGAGCATAGGAATTCCGAAATGCACCAAGGATGCAGACGAAGTCTTTGCAGATCCTGATGTGGATGCTGTATTCATCTGCTCATCAACGGACACTCACGCCGAATTCATAATGAAAGCTGCCAAAGCCGGCAAGGATATATTCTGCGAGAAACCTATACATACGGACATCCCTAAGATCAAAGAAGCGATAAAAGCCGCGGAGGATGCAGGGGTTAAGCTCCAGGTCGGATTTGTTCGCAGATTTGACAGAAACCACAAAACGGTTCGCGATGTTGCAACTTCGGGCGATCTCGGAAAGATCTATGTAGTCAAGGTCACATCACGCGACCCTGAAGGACCTCCGATGTCATATGTCGAAGTATCGGGAGGCATCTTTAACGACATGATGATTCACGACTTCGATATGGTCAGATATCTCTCGGGCAGCGAGGTTACGGAAGTACACGCTTTCGGAGCTGTACTGACAGATCCTGATTATGCAAAATATGACGACGTAGATACGGCTATAGTAAGCCTTAAGTTTGCAAACGGAGCTATAGGCGTAATCGACAACTGCCGCACGGCTCCTTACGGATACGATCAGAGGGTAGAGGTCCACTGCGAGAAAGGCTGTGTGCAGGACAGAAACGATCTCGAAAACGAGGCCTTCATAAGCCGCGGAGACGGAGTCTTCTCAGCCAAGCCTACTTGGTTTTTCCTCGAGCGTTATAACGATGCATTCATAGAGGAAGAGAAGGAATTCGTGGAATGCGTGCTGAATGATAAGCCGGTTCCGGTAGGCGGAAATGACGGCCTGCAGCCTGTACGTATAGCGATGGCTGCAAAGAAATCTCTCGATGAAGGACGCCCGGTAAAACTGGACGAAATCGAGAACTGAAAAAGTTCAAAATCTTTTCGGAGAAAAGCTCAGGAAAGATTGCGATAGCAAGGTTTGTTTGCTAAAATTGTAAGGTACAACTTAATACTTAATACTTCTTGTTTTAACGAAGTTCTTGCGGATAGCGGGGGGCTGCCGTCGGATTCTGAAAAACAAATCACCAAAGCACATAATAGGAGGTAAATTGTTATGGGCAAAATTAAAGTGGGTGTAGCCGGATACGGCACGATTGGACAGAGACTGGCAGACGGAGTAGCGATGCAGGGAGATATGGAACTTGTAGGTATCGCTGATCTTGCTCCGACATTATCGCTTCAGGCACTCAGAGAAAGAGACATGATTGGTGCCAACGGCGTGGAGTACAAACTGTTCCTGGTAGACGGCGCAGACAAATCAGCATTTGATGCCAAGGATATTCCGGTTGCCGGAACATTCGAAGATCTTTGCAAACAGGTTGATGTAATGCTCGATTCTTCACCGGGCGGAGTTGGTGCTTCCAACAAGGAAAAGTACTATGAAAAACTCGGAGTTAAGGCTATTTTCCAGGGTGGAGAAAAGAACTCAGTTGCTGATGTATTCTTCCACGGATATGCCAATTTCGAAAAAGGCGTAGGACAGAACTACCTCAAACTGACAAGCTGCAATACAACAGGACTTATCCGTACTGTTGATGCACTCGACAGAGCATTTGGCATAGAGAAGGTTGCTATTACAATCATTCGTCGTGTAGCTGACCCTGGTGACTATCACAGAGGTCTCACAAATGCACTTCAGATGGATAAGGCACCTACACACCAGGCAGTTGACCTGATGACAATCATGCCGCACGTTGACGCTACAGGTATCCTCGTACACACACCTGTTACGCACGGTCACATCATCACTGTTCTTGCCACAGCTAAGGATGGCAAGAAGATCACTAAGGAAGAAGCACTTGAAGTATTCAACAAGCATCCTCGTATTCGTATGGTATCAATCGACGAAGGATTCAGAGGCAACGCTTCGCTCTTCAAGTATGCACGTGATCTCGGCAACCGTCGTGGAGATATGTATGAGATTGCTATTTGGGAAGACTCAATCGTTGAGTCCGGCAATGACATCATGTATGCAATCAACATTCCACAGGAGTCGGTTACTATTCCTGAAACAATCGATGGCGTAAGGGCTCTCATGGGAGTGCAGACAACCAGAGAAGATGGTACAGCTGCAACCAACGAGTACCTTGGAATCGGTAAATTTAAGAAATAATTGACTTGAATGACTCAAGGGAGATGGGTATAAGCCCCGTCTCCCTTGTGTTTTGATGATGAAAGATAATACAAAAGCTGAATTAAAAGAAGTGGAGGAAACAGACTTGCGTTTCGGTATTTGTACATTAGACGAATTTAATCTTAAAGGTAAAACCGTGCTCTGCCGTGTTGACTTCAACCAGCCGATAGACTGGGAAAATGACGCACTTAAGAGCACAGCAAGAATAGAAGCTGCAGTTCCTACGGTTAAAGAAATCTCGGACGCCGGTGCCCGCCTTGTGCTCATGGCTCATCAGGGCAGCGACATAGAATATGAGAATTTCTACTGCACGAGGCCTCATGCCAAAGTTCTGAGCGAACTCATCGGCAAAGAAGTAAAGTGGGTCGAAGATGTATGTGGACCTACTGCAAGAGAGGCCATAAAAGAACTCAAGGACGGAGAAATCCTTCTGCTGGACAACGTCCGTTATTGCTCAGAGGAACAGACGCTCTTCGAGATGAAACTCAACCTCACTCACGAGCAGCAGGCTAAAACACAGGTGGTTCAGAAACTCGCACCGCTCGGAGATCTCTACGTATGCGATGCGTTTGCCGCATCACACAGAGACCAGCCGACGCTCTGCGGATTTGAACAGTTGCTGCCGTCAGCAATGGGACGTCTATTCGAGAAAGAGTATGTAGTAATTTCTGAACTCATGGAGTCACCGGCACAGCCTTGCGTATTCGTGCTCGGCGGATCCAAAATCTCCGACGCATTCATAATGATGGAGACAGTGCTCGGTAAAGGAGTAGCGGATAAGGTCCTGACCGGCGGACTTGTAGGAAACATCCTGCTTCACGCCATGAGTAAGGACATCGGTAAAGGCAGCGTTGACTTTATCTATGCCAAGAACTACGAAGACTACATCCCAAAAGCCAAAGAGCTTTATGAGAAATACAGCGACAAGATCGTGCTTCCGCTCGACCTCGGCTATGTAGAAGGCGGAGAGAGAAAAGAATGCACACTTGACAGCGTACCTGCTGAGATCGGTGCGATAGATGTAGGCTCTGAGACCATCAAACTCTATCAGCAGCTCATCAAAGACGCCAAGACCGTATTCGTAAACGGACCTATGGGCGTATTCGAAGAAGCTCCGAGCGAAGCCGGCACAAAAGCCGTATTCGAGGCACTCGCTGACACAGACGCCTATACTGTAGTCGGAGGCGGAGACAGCGTAACCGCAGCCAAGAAATACAAGGTCACGGACAAACTCGGATATGTCTGCACGGGAGGAGGAGCACTTATCAGATTCCTGACAGGAGAAGAGCTTCCTGTAGTGAAGGCCCTCAGACATGCCGGAAAAGTCTTCGGACCTGAGAAGAAATAGAAACGGGGGAATTCAAAGAATGAAATTATCATTTGGATTCGGAAACGGAATACAGGAAGTCGAAGTGCCGGATAAAAACCTTATGGCCGTGCTCACGGCAAACTCCATGGAGCACGAGAGAAGAGGAGAGGACGCAGTCAGATATGCCCTAGCTCATCCGATTGGTAAAGGACTTCTGAGAGACGAGGTTCATCCGGGAGAGAAAATCGCGATTATCACAAGCGATATCTCAAGACCTCTTCCGAGCTGCGAAGTGGTGCCTGCGGTCCTCGATGAACTTGCGGCAGCGGGAATCCCCGATGAGGACATCGTCGTGGTCTTTGCGCTGGGCTCCCACCGCAAACAGACAGAGGAAGAGATGAGGCATCTCGTGGGCGACGCGGTATACGATCGTGTTAAGTGCGTCGACTCAGATCCCGACGATTGCATCCACCTCGGAGAGACCAAGAACGGTACTCCGCTCGACATTACAAGAGTGGTTGCAGAAGCAGACAGACGAATATGCCTTGCGAACATAGAGTTCCACTATTTCGCAGGTTACTCCGGCGGAGTTAAGGCCATAATGCCGGGAGTATCGACCCCGGCTGCTATTCAGGCCAACCACAGCATGATGGTGTCGCCTGACGCATGCGCTGGAAAACTTGAAGGAAACCCGGTAAGAGCGGACCTCGAGGAGGCGGGAGCCAAGGTCGGCATAGACTACATAGTCAACGCCGTGCTCGATGAACACAAACACATCGTCTATGCAGTAGCGGGTGATGTGGTAGAAGCTCACAGAGTCGGATGTGCATACCTGGATAAAATGTACAGGGTTGCGATTCCTGAGAGAGCGGACATCGTAATCGTCTCGCAGGGTGGAGCGCCAAAAGACGCCAATCTCTACCAGACACAAAAGGCCCTGGACAATGCGAAGCACGCCGTTAAAAAAGGCGGAACGATAATCGTAATCGGCTCGTGCAAGGAAGGCCTCGGTTCTGCCACATTTGAGAAGTGGCTGGTCGGAGCGCCTACCGCACACTGGATGGTCGAGGAGATAGAGAGGAACTTCGAACTCGGAGGTCATAAAGCAGCAGCTATAGGCATGGTGCTTGAAAACGCATCAATCGATCTCGTATCCGACATGGATGACGACTTCGTAAGGAGCATCTTCCTTAACCCTCAGCCGAGTGCTCAGAAAGCCTTCGACGAGGCATTTGCCAAATACGGACCGGACGCCACAGTCATCGCGATGCCGTTCGGCGGAGCAACCCTCCCTATAGCCGCGGAATAATAAGCGCAAATGGGACGAAATCACATACTATCAACATAAGTTAGGACTATAAAAGGAATATAATTAGAGAACGGTTGGATTAATTAACCAAGAAAGGATTATCACTATGGATTATGCAAAAGAGTCATTGAGACTTCACGAGGAATGGAAAGGTAAAATCGAGGTAATCTCAACAGTACCTGTAGCATCCAAGGAAGACCTGTCCCTGGCATATACGCCGGGCGTTGCACAGCCTTGCCTTGAGATTCAGAAAGATATTGAAAAATCATACGATCTGACACGCCGCCACAATATGTGCGCAGTAATCACAGACGGTACTGCCGTACTCGGCCTCGGAGACGTAGGTCCTGAAGGCGGAATGCCTGTAATGGAAGGCAAATGCGTACTCTTCAAATCATTCGGAGACGTAGATGCATTCCCACTCTGCGTTAAGACACACGACGTAGATGAGTTCGTAAACGCCGTTTATCTCATCTCGGGTTCATTCGGCGGAATCAACCTCGAGGATATCTCGGCACCTCGCTGCTTCGAAATCGAGAGAAAGCTTAAAGAGAAGTGCGACATTCCTATCTTCCATGACGACCAGCACGGCACGGCTGTAATCACACTCGCCGGACTGACAAACGCCATGAAACTGACCGGAAAGAAAAAAGAAGAAGTAAAGATCGTAACATCCGGCGCAGGTGCTGCTGCAATCGCAATCGTAAAGCTCCTGCTTTCATCAGGCTATAAGAACATCGTAATGTGCGACAGAAAAGGAGCCATCTACGAGGGTAGAGAAGGCCTGAACTGGATTAAAGAAGAGATGGCTAAGGAAACCAATCTTGAGAAGCGTCAGGGAAGCCTGGCAGACATGCTCGTAGGCGCAGATATATTTATCGGAGTATCCGCACCGGGACAGGTCACAACAGAGATGGTTAAGACCATGAACAAAGACGCCATCATTTTCGCTTGCGCAAACCCTACACCGGAGATTTTCCCGGATGAGGCAAGAGCAGGCGGAGCAGCCGTTATCGCAACAGGAAGAAGTGACTTCCCTAACCAGATCAATAATGTACTGGCATTCCCGGGCATCTTCCGCGGAGTATTTGACTGCAGAGCCAAAGAGATCAACGAAGAGATGAAGATCGCTGCTGCACACGCACTGGCGGAGCTTATCCCTGACGACAAACTCACTGCAGACTATATCATTCCGGAAGCATTTGACCCTGCCGTAGGACCTGCAGTTGCCAAGGCAGTAGCCGAAGCAGCCAGGAAGACCGGCGTAGCCAGAATATAAAAACCCGATATACGGATTGTAAGGAGGAGAATAATGACAACCAAAGAACTTGAAAAATTCGCTCTGGAAATCAGACTCGCAACAGTCGAGTGCATCAAGTCCAGAGGATTCGGACATATCGGAGGAAGCCTTTCGGTATGCGATGCGTTGGCAGTGCTTTACGGAGACATCATGAACGTGGATCCTAAGAATCCTGCAAAGCCTGACCGAGATAAATTCGTCAGCTCAAAAGGACACGCAGGTCCTGCCGTATATGCGACACTCGCACTCAAGGGATATTTCCCTAAAGAGCAGCTCCTGACACTCAACCAGCCGGGAACAAACTTCCCGTCACACTGCGATATGAACAAAACGCCGGGAGTCGACATGACTACGGGCTCTCTCGGACAGGGTACTTCAGAGGCTGTAGGCCTCGCTCTCGGAGACAAGCTTCAGGGCAGGAACTGCACGACTTACCTGATGGTAGGTGACGGCGAAGCAAACGAAGGTCAGGTATGGGAAGCCGCTATGTTTACAGCAGCCAAGAAACTCACAAACCTCGTATGGCTCATCGACTGGAACAAAAAACAGCTCGACGGATACGTATCCGACATTCTCGAGCCGTTTGACTTCGAAGAGAAATTCAGAGCATTCGGATTTGACGCTTGCACAATCGACGGCAATGACGTAGCCCAGCTCAAAGAAGCGCTTTCCAAGAAAGCAACAGATAAGCCAATCGCCATCATTCTTGACACAGTCAAGGGTAAAGGCGTAACAGAAGTCGAAGAAGCAGCAGGCAACCACTCGATGAACGTCGGCGCAGAAGTATTCGACGGCTGGATCGATGAAATCAAGGGCAAACTTGCAGCCCTCGAAGCATAAAGGAGGAGGAGACAGATGAAGATTGTATATAACGGTGAAAAAGATTCCCGTCAATTCAAAAATGTAATCGGAGAGACTGTCGAAGCTCTCCTTAAGGCGGACGACAAAGTAGTATGGCTCGATGCAGACCTCATGGGATGCAGCGGAACCAACAAGATTAAAGACGAGCGCGTAATCAACTGCGGTATCGCAGAGGCTAATATGGCAGGCATCGCAGCAGGACTCTCTGCAGCAGGCATGAAGCCATATGCTCACACATTCGGACCTTTTGCATCACGTCGTTGCTATGACCAGGTATTCCTGGCAGCAGGCTATGCAAAGAACCCTATCACCATGATCGGAACAGACCCGGGCATCACAGCCGCATTCAACGGCGGAACACATATGCCATTCGAGGACGTTGCCCTCTACAGAGCACTTCCTGAGGCTACGATTTTCGATATCACAGACGTTCCTATGCTCCAGGCTGCACTCAAGATGGCCAAGGACATGCCGGGCGTTAAGTACATCCGCGTACCTAGAAAAGACTCATATCAGGTATATGAGGACGGCGCAGAATTCACATCGGGCAAGGCTGTAGTTCTCCGCGAAGGAAAAGACGGCGTTATCGTAGCAAGCGGAATTATGGTACACGAGGCGCTCCAGGCAGCAGAGAAGCTTGCCAAGGACGGAATCGAGATGGCGGTTATCGACCCTATCACAATCAAGCCACTCGATGCCGAGACAATCCGTGCATATGCAGAGAAAACAGGTCTCGTAGTAGTAGCCGAAAACCACAACTACATCGGCGGACTCACATCCGCAGTTCAGGATGCAGTATGCGGAATGGCACTGAAATTCGGATATGTTGCAGTAGAAGATAAGTTCGGAGAAGTAGGCCCTGTAGATTACCTCCGTACGCAGTATGACCTGACAGACGACCACATCGTTAAAGTTGTAAAAGGTCTTAAATAAGGAGGAAAACCAAAATGTCGATGTTTAATGAAAAAGAAGTAAAACTCGGAATCGCACCTATCGGTTGGTGCAACGACGATATGCCGGAACTCGGCGGAGAGAACACATTCCAGCAGATAGTAAGCGAGATGGCACTTGCAGGCTTTACGGGCTGTGAGATAGGTAAGAAATATCCGACAGATCCCGCGGAACTCAAAAAAGCGCTCGACCTCAGAGGAATGAGAATCGCAAGCCGCTGGTATTCATCGTTTATCC
>JAFREV010000178.1 GCA_017434685.1 Mogibacterium sp. | reverse complement strand
TCTGAGCTCTTATATCCATCGACTAATCTTTCTATCGACTCTCTGCTGATCATCGGCTGATCCGCGACGGCGAAAAGGCAACTGCCGTTTTGCATATTCGCAGCAAGTCCCAGCCTCATTGATGAAGATTGCCCGTCCTCAGGATGTGGGTTTATGACTACTTGTGCGCCGGTTTTTCTGACCTCCTCTGCTATCTCTACGTGACTTGTGACAAAGCAAATTCCGTCGTATCCAAATATGCCTGCCATCTCGTCAAGCACATGCGTGTACAAGACTTTGCCGTTTATCTCTCTCAGCAGTTTGTTCCCTCCGAATCTCCTTCCGAGACCGGCTGCGAGTATAACCACTCCTATGTTGTCTGTGTTTTGCAAACTTCCGCAGCACGCTTTTATCCCGCACTCCTCGTTCAGGGATTTGATTAGACTGATTATTTCAGTCGTGTGCTCTTTGGCTGCATCTATCGCGTTTAGACAGAATCTATAGTCTTTATCTCCTGCGTCTTTGCGCAATGCCTTCTCTGATGTCGCAATGAGCATTAAATCATCTGCGGACAGTTCATCGCTCGTTTCCTTGCCGAGAAAAGATGCGAACTCTTCCGGTCTGTATGCCACATCCTCTATTCTCCTTCCGATAGCACCCGCGCCCGCGACGGATATAACCAGGTCTGTCCATGGGTAGATGACGGGTTCATGCTCCGCCGGAACTTTAATACTCTTCCTTCTCGCGCCGTCAGCCTCAATGAGCATCACGTCGCAAATATCCCTAAGAGCACAAAGAGCCTCAGGCCCCGGGGATGACAGCTTAACTGTTCCCGTGGCTGAAGACTCGTTTTTCTTTCCGATCACGATATATCCGTGCTCGTCCATTATTCTTTTGACTTTCTCAATGTCCTCACCCGAATCAAAAGGCTCATCCGGTTCGTATAGTATATGAGTAGATGTCGTAACTACGACTTTAAATCCCAGGCTTACAAGCTCATCACGCAAACGTTTCATCAGAGAGGTCTTCCCACCCGCTCCGACTATCGAAATCACCCTGTGTTTCTTCGGATCTATTTGTACTTGTCTTAGTAGGAAAGATTTTGTTCTCATACGGATTACCTGCGAACATCATTATGGCTTCGAGCACTCCGCCGCCTATGGACAGAGCTTTGTCGGATGCGGTTATGCAATTCTCCGGTTTGCATCTCGGATCGACATCTCCGCATTTCAGGCCTTCAGGTACGCTTGTATCATCAGCCAAAAGCCCTCTGAGCACACCCTTAATCTGACTCTTTACAGGCATTCCGTCAACTTCGGCTACCACTTCCCCGGCATCGACGATATCCCCTATCTTACGAACTGCCTTGAATTTGCCTGCGCAAGGCGTACGGAGAAGTCTCTCTATAGTATAACCTCCGATGTCGCCCGGAGTACCGGTGTTTGGAATAGTCGTACCTTCGGTAATAACTCTTCCGAGGGTGTGTCCTCTCATCGATTCAATTACCGCGTGGCAATCCACTCCTGCGGTAAAGCCCGGACCGACTGCGATTACTATAGGAGCGAAGCTGAGATCTGTTCCGAGGTTTTTCTTGGCAAGTGCCGCATCCACGAATACATCCGGCAGCAGGCCTTTACGTCTTTCGGCCTTCGGATCTACGATAACGGGTATGTTGCCGGCTGCGAGATTTGCCCCGACCTCTCTTCTGTTGTGGACTAAAACAGCCTTAACTCCCTCTACCGTCATCTCACCGTTTCTTACCGATTCCGAAAAGCATACGGTTCTGCGAATTGAGAGAGGCTCTTCTATTTCCGTCATGACTATTTGAAATCCCGCGCGGTGGAGCCTGAGTGCTATTCCCGTAGCAAGGTCTCCTGCGCCTCTGATCATTACCAGCATAACTTACTCCTCTTTTCCGATAATAATTATACTACTTACGTATGCTCAATGCACCCTTGGTTTCCCGAAAGTTTTTCATATTCCATTCAAGGATTGTTCATATCAGAAAAAACGCCATCTCTCTTTGAGATGGCGTTCTCGGATTATCAAGTTTTTATCGGATATCTTAGAGATTCTTGAGAAGTCCTGTAGCCTCGTTGAACTCGTTGATGAGATCGTCAACTTTAGCTCTCTCTTTTCTGAGTGCTCCCCATGTGTTGGCATCGTCGTACCAAAGTGCGTTGATCTCGTCAACAGTCTTGCCCTGCTGCTCAACCCATGTGTAGTATTTGAGATTGTGGATTCTCTTTCTGTCAGTGTATCTGAGCTCGAGGAGGTTGTCTGCCTTCTCATCAAGAATGTGCTTGTTGAAGTGAAGTGCAGCCTTCTCATGTGTGTACTCACCCTGCTCGTCCTGGAGTTCCTTAATTCTGGAACCGTACATAACTGAAGAGTCTGTCATTACTGTAGCCAGTACGTCATTCTCGTCGAGTTCATAGTACTTAGCCATCTTGATGCAGCAGAGCATGTTGGCTATGCCGCTGATGCCGAAGTATCCGAGGAGGTCAACGAGCTTAGGATCAACACCCTGCTCCTTGAGGTAGTCGCGACCAATGTCCTCGTTGAAGAGTCTGAGGAGGTTCTGGGAATCCTCGTCGTCGATTGCGATAACCATATCTGTATTCTTAACATTGTGGATCCAAGGAACGTGCTTGTCGCCGATACCTTCGATTCTGTGTGCTCCGAATCCGTTGTCGAGGAGTGTAGGGCACTGGAGAGCTTCGCCGACTGCGAGCTTAGCATTTGGATAGAGCTCTTTGAGTCTGTCGCCGGAAGCTGTTGTTCCTGCGGAACCTGATGTGAATGCCATACCGGCAAATCTTCCGTTTTCTCCCTTGATCTCTTCGAATGCCTCTGCGATGGCGTTACCTGTAACATTGTAGTGCCACATGTAGTTGCCCATCTGCTCGAACTGGTTGAGGATCCAAACGTCATCTCTTGTAGCTCTGAGTTCGTGAGTCTTGTCGAAGATTTCCTTTACGTTGGACTCTGTACCCGGTGTAGCGATAACTTCGCTTGCAACTGTCTTGAGCCAGTCAAATCTCTCTTTACTCATTCCTTCAGGAAGGATTGCGATTGAGTATACGCCGAGGAGTTTGCTGTCGAAAGCACCGCCTCTGCAGTAGTTACCTGTTGAAGGCCATACAGCTTTATGATAGCCGGAGTCGAACTGTCCTGTTACGAGTTCAGGAACGAGACATCCGTAGGAAGCTCCTACTTTGTGGCAGCCTGTAGGGAACCACTTACCGATCATGCAGATGATGCGGCATTTAACGCCTGTCAGTTCAGGTGGGAGTACGATGTAGTTAGGTCCGTGGAAGAGTCCGCCGGATTCTTTCTGTTCATTCTTCCATGTGATACGGAAGAGGTTTACAGGATCGAAATCCCAAAGACCGACTTTTGTCAGCTTGTCGAGAATCTTTTCAGGAATCTTCTCAGGATGCATCTGCTGCTCAATTGTAGGCAGAATGATGTTCTGCTCTTTTGCGCGCTCGATGTTGTTCTTTAAACCCTGTTTGTTAATGGTTAAATCAAGCATTTCTTACCTCCGTAAAAAGTTTAAATAATTAAGCTCGCTTCATCTGCGATTAGTTTTATTTTCAACCATTTGAATCATATCAAAAAATAATTTAGGTTGCAATCAAAATTATTTTTTATTGTCCGAGGAATGCATATTT
>JAFREV010000177.1 GCA_017434685.1 Mogibacterium sp. | reverse complement strand
GACTTAACCATAAACTGATGGATGCCCGAAAAGATGCCGAGAAAGGGACCGCTACTATTTTTGGTTACTACGTTCAGGATCCAAAGCGCTTTGGCATCATGGAATTCGAAAAGAGCACTGACAATGACCGGTCAGTTAAGGTCATCTCAGTCGAAGAGAAGCCTAAACAGCCAAAGAGCAACTACGCGATCGTTGGTCTGTATTTCTATCCTAAGGGCGTGAGCGACATGGCAGATAGGGTCACACCGTCCGCGCGCGGCGAGCTTGAGATCACCACGCTCAACGACATGTATCTGCAACAGGGAAGACTGAACGCACAACTTCTTGGACGCGGCTATACCTGGATGGACGCTGGCACATTCGACAGTCTGCAGAAAGCCACTGACTTTGTCAGCATGATAGAGCAGTATCAAGGTATGACAATTTCTTCACCGGAGGAAATCGCGTATCACATGGGATGGATCGATGATGAGATGCTCGCAAAGAGTGTCAGACGTTACGGTAAGAGCCCATATGGTGAACGACTCAAAGCGGTACTCGAAGGAAAGGTCATAATCTAAAATACAGATAACAGCAGCCTGATCGATATAACTTTCTGCGAATCGTGGTTGCAATAATCTTACTGATAAAAACAAGGCAAAAGGACAGTCGCTGGATCAACAACCGGTCAGCGATGATATTTGTTGTGTGTCAACTACCATTGTATTTAATACAATGACAGACTCATATCCGAGTCAAAAACAGGAGGGTCGATAATGAAAGCATTAATACTCAATTCCGGACTTGGACATCGTATGGGAGTTCTTACATCTGAACAACCAAAGTGTATGACGGAGATCTCTGCAAGAGAAACTATCTTAAGCAGACAGCTGAGACTCCTTGCGGAAGCCGGGATCCAAAACGTTATCATGACCACCGGCTATTATGATTCGATTCTCGTAAATTACTGCAGGGAGTTGGATTATCCGCTCAACATCACTTTCGTGAACAATCCACTGTATGCAGAGACAAATTATATTTACTCGATATATTGTGCCAGGGAATATCTCGACGATGACATAGTTTTGATGCACGGGGATGTAGTCTTTGAAGCTTCTGTACTTGATGACATCCTTGCTTTTGAAGGGAGCTGTATGAAAGTCAGCTCTACGACACCCCTTCCTGACAAAGATTTCAAAGCTATAGTAAAGAACGGAATAGTCAAGGCGGTAGGGGTGGAGTATTTTGATTCCGCAATGGAAGCCCAGGCCCTATACAAATTGAACAAATCAGACTGGAAAATCTGGCTTGAAAAGATAACGGAGTACTGTGATGAAGGCAATACCGGCGTATATGCTGAGAACGCTCTTAATGAAGTGACCGATAGTTGTGTGATCCGCGCATACGATGTTCGCGAAAGGCTGTGCGCGGAAATCGATACACCGGAGGATCTTGCGGTAGTAAAGGCAAACCTTTCAGAGGTAGAGAACCGAATTGTTTATATGTGCTTCTCGACAGACATACTCCACAGTGGTCACATTGCCATAATCAAGAGAGCCTCGAAGTTGGGCAAGCTTGTTGTGGGCGTTCTCACGGACGAAGTAATAGCGTCATACAAGAGATTTCCTTTGATTCCGTTTGAAGAAAGAAAAAGTCTATTTGAAAACATCAACTGTGTTGACAGAGTCATAGAGCAAGATACCCTGTCGTATTTAAAAGTTCTCAATGAACTGAGACCTGACTATGTAGTTCATGGAGATGACTGGCAGAGCGGATTTCAGAAGCCTATAAGAGACGAAGTCGTATCGGTCTTGGCTTCATATGGAGGAAAGTTGGTAGAATACCCGTACAACACGGATGATAAATATAAAGACATAGAATCAAGAACAAAAGCTGAATTAGCTATGCCTGACATAAGACGAGGAAGACTTCGGAGGATGCTTGAGACCAAAGGCTTAATAACCGCTATGGAAGCGCATGACGGCCTTACAGGACTGATAGTTGAGAATACAGTAGTCTATCAGCATGGTGAAGCAAGACAGTATGATGCCACTTGGGTCTCATCGCTTTGCGATTCGACAGCAAAAGGCAAGCCGGATATCGAGCTGGTCGATATGACTTCAAGATTCCGCACAATAGAAGACATCACCGAAGTGACCACTAAGCCTATCATTTTCGATGGAGACACCGGCGGCAAGACCGAACACTTTATATATACGGTAAGATCACTTGAAAGACTCGGAGTGTCTATGGTGATCATAGAAGACAAGACCGGTCTCAAAAAGAATTCACTGTTTGGAACCGAGGTAAAACAGACTCAGGAATCGATCGAAAATTTCTGTGAGAAGATCAGGGCTGGCAAGAACGCTCAAAGAACAAAAGAATTCATGATCTGCGCGAGGATAGAATCGCTTATCCTTGAAAGGGGTATGGACGATGCCCTCCAAAGAGCGTTTTCCTTCGTTGGCGCCGGAGCTGACGCTATCATGATACATAGCCGAAAGAAAGATCCGGGTGAGATATTCGAGTTTATAGAGAAGTTCAGAGAAAAAGACAGATCAACGTATATCGTTCTGGTACCAACATCCTTCAACTCAATTAAGGAAGAAGAGTGGAAAGAACGTGGTGCTAACATCGTTATTTATGCCAATCAGCTAATGCGGGCAACAGTTCCGGCTATTCAGGAAGCCGCAAAGACTATCCTTGAGTGTCATAGGGCAGAGGAATGCGACAGGATGCTGATGCCTTTCGAAGAGATCATAAGATTGATTCCTGCAGAAGAGTAGTCCGGAGGGTCAATTGATATACAGAGGCTTTGAAGAAAACAAAAGAATGCTCGAAGGGAAAAACCTGTTTTTGGTTTGCAGGGGCTCGTTTGACAGTCTTAAGATAGCGGGTTTTATCAAAGGCCTTGATTCATGTAGATTCAGCGGGTTTACTCCTAATCCGGGAAAAGAAGAAGTCATGGATGGAGTCGAGGCTTTTAAGGAATCCGGATGTGACACCATACTCGCCGTCGGAGGAGGCAGTTCTATTGATGTAGCTAAATGCATAAAGCATTACAGCAAGTCTGAGGCACCTATCATCGCCATACCTACAACTGCAGGCACGGGAAGCGAGTCAACGCATTTTGCAGTTGTATATGAAAGCGGCAACAAGATTTCGGTCGCTGCTCCTGAACTTTTGCCGGATATAGTAATACTCGAGCCGTCAACGCTCCTCAGCGTTCCGGAGTATACACGCAAGGCCACTATGCTGGATGCTCTTTGCCACGCAATAGAATCGCATTGGGCAAAGAAAGCAACCAACGAGAGCCGGGAATACGCAGAAAAAGCGATAAAACTTATCCTTAAGGGTAAAGATGCCTATCTGGAAAATAAAGAAGAAGGCAACGCCATTATGATGGATGCTGCTAATCTGGCAGGACAGGCGATCAACATATCGACCACAACTGCTGCCCATGCTATGTGCTATAAGATCACCGGCATGTATGGATTCCAGCATGGCCATGCCGCCGCCATTTGCCTTCCTGAAGTATGGAAGCATATCGATGCTGCGCCGGGGATCACAATAGGAGAATTTAATGCTTTGCTTGAAGAACTCGGCATGGAGTATCCGGTGAGCGATGATGTTTCAAGAGATATAGAACGGCTGACCGACTCCGTAAATACACAAAGACTTTCTAACAATCCTGTCATTTTCAATAGAGAGCAGCTCGCAGTTATGTATGGAAATATAATCAGACAAAACAGGGACTGCTGAGCTGCTGAAACAGAAGACGGAGACGATAATGAAAATAGAGACATTCGTAAAAATACTTGGTGCTGACTTTTATGCCGGCGTCCCTGATTCACAGCTGAAAGCCCTATGCAATTATCTTATAAACACATATGGAACAGATGGCACACATCATATCATCGCTGCAAATGAGGGAAACTGTACTGCATTAGCAGCAGGCTACCATCTTGCAACGGGCAAGGTGCCTGTGGTTTACATGCAGAATTCGGGCGAGGGCAACATAATCAATCCGGTCGCTTCATTGATGAATGACAAGGTCTACGGTATACCATGCATTTTCGTTGTTGGTTGGCGTGGTGAACCGGGCGTGAAGGATGAGCCTCAGCACAAATATCAGGGCGAAGTGACCATTAAGCTGCTTGAGGATATGGACATTTCCACCTATATAATAGGAGAACACACTACGGAAGAAGAACTCGAAGATGTGATGGAGGATTTCCGAGGCATGTTGGCTGCTGGCAAACAGGTAAGCTTCGTGGTTCGTAAGGGAGCTCTCGAATATGGAGGTGTCTCAAAGTACGCCAACGGCAATAAACTGATCAGAGAGGATGTTGTGCGCCATATAATCGATGTGACCGGCGATGATCCTATTGTTTCGACTACAGGAAAAACATCCAGAGAATTATTCGAGCTGCGAGTTTCACGCAACGAGACGCATGGACACGACTTTC
>JAFREV010000176.1 GCA_017434685.1 Mogibacterium sp. | reverse complement strand
ATATCTTTTATTATCTCTCTTACTCATATTCCTAATTCTATATCTTCGTATAAGTACAAAACTTGTAATCTATTCCGTTTTCCGAATGTACTTCGCTTTCGGATGTGACTTTGTAGTCCGGATCTTCATCTATATTGACTATGAATGTATCAGCGCCCAGATCCGCGTTCATCTTCGTTATGTACAGTTTGTCGCAGAGATTATAGTAGGCGTTATAGAGCGCGGCCCCTCCTATCAGGAAGACCTCATCAGGCTCGTACTGTGAAATCGCATCGAAGAGTCCTTGTTCGGAATGAACTATATTGCAGCCCTCTGCCGCGTAGTCTTCCTTAGTCGTCAGTACATAGTTGGTCCTGTTCGGAAGGCCTTTCTTGCCCGGCATGGACTCGAGAGTCTTTCTGCCCATTACAACGACTTTGCCCGTGGTCATCTCCCTGAAGTACTTCATATCTCCCGGGACGTGAGCGAGCAGTCCGCCGTCTTTTCCTATTCCCCAATTATTATCTACTGCAACGATTAAATTCATATTCTGACAATCATCCTGTTTTGTGAAAACGCATCAACGGTCAAAGCGGTTTATTATCATAGCCGCCTGGTGATTCTCCATACATCTTGCTCGATACGAGTAGAAGATTCCTTTATTGCACATAGTGCATATATTAGAAACCGCAATGTGGCCTTCGGGTACGCCCGCTCTTAGAAGCGTCATCTTGTTTGCGATATTGAGATTGAGATGGTATTTGCCGCCCGGTATCTCTCTGCCGTCAGCATCAGTCGCAGGATACTTTTTGAGGAGGCGGTCTGCGTCGCCTTTTCCCCATTTCTCGGCAAACGCATCGTAGATCTCGTCTCCCATCTCGTAGCAATCCACGCAGATGCCCGGCCCTATCGCTGCGTACATATCATTCGGATTGCAGCCGAATCTGACTACCATCTGTGCTATAGCGACCTCAGGGATTCTGTTCAATGTTCCTTTCCATCCCGCATGCGCAATTCCGACAGCTCCGCGCACGGGATCAGCCAGATATATCGTAGGACAATCTCCACCGTATGCGGTCAGTAGCACGTCCGGAATGTCTGTGACAAGGCCGTCCACATAGAGTCTGTGTGTCGGCATCGGGTCCGGCCACGATGGCCCGAGATCCTCTTTCTTTACTACGTGCACATTAACCGTATGTTCCTGGTCTGTGGTGCATTCCATCTCTATGGATGAACCAAGTTGTTTTGCAAGCCTCGCTCTGTTGGCAATTACTACAGGTGCCGCTTCGTTTATATCGTCATCATCCATTATCGAGAGGCGAAGACCCTTGACGCCCTCTCCCAATTCCGGGTCAAACGACTCATACCTTGTTGTATACAGGTTAGGAACCCCGAGTTTATCCAGCATGTCTATCGACAGATACGGGATCTCATCGTTACGAATATTAAAAACTTTGTCTTCTCTTGAGTATTTTATTTTCATCGTTATCAGAAAGTGAATCTCGTGTAGTTCATATTAAGTATGTATTGGTACTCGACGCTCTTGGCGAGTTTTCGCATCAGAGCATAATTATTGGTAATGAGTTTGTCCGTCTCTTCGTTCTTATCCAGCGCTATACATCTGCCATCGTCCATGGCGACGAAAACCGCCTCATCCTTTCCTTTGAACCTCACCATTATCTCTACGCTGACACAGTCATCGATATCCCCGAGCATTGTCGCCAATGCCTGCGAAACATTCTCGTCATCGTCCTTCAGTTTGTGCATTTCTTCGTGAAGTTTTTTATCTATATGGATTTTGCCTTTTAGGCCTGTCTTCTCCGCCTGTTGAGCGTATGCCACCATCTCTTCCATACAAAGCGCAACTCGGTAGGAAATCTTCTGATTTATTCCGTGTCCATCGGCATATTTTCTGATCTCCCTTGATGCTTCGACGGCATCTTCCGGTCTGACAGTCATGTAAAGGACTTTGTCTTCTCTTTCTTCTTCTGCCTCTTTGCGATCCTTATCCCTCCAATACTTATATCTGAGGCTTGCAAGCGCAAGAAGTGTAATCTCGGTAAGAGGGTATGACAGGAAGACGAACGGAGCCGGTGCTATCTTGTATAGAATGTAGCCGTAAAGCGGCATCGTGGCATTACCAACAATAGTCAGTATCGTTGCATATCTTGAATCTTTGCGGTTGGCCAGATACATCCTGATCAATATAGTAAATCCGCAGATCAGTATCATCGGAGCATATAAACGAACAGCGAGTTCTCCGCCGTCCGGTATATCATGCACCCCGTTTATAGTATAGAACCAGTTCGGTTTTATCTCTATTACCAGAAACGCCGCCGCTCCGAACAAGAAGTCCAGGTTCATGCCCTGACGCATCAGGATTCTGAGACCTTCTTTATCGTCGCCGCCGGCATAGAGCCCCATCATAGGTCTCACGGATGCGCTTACTCCGCTGACGAGTACGTTAGCAATGCTAAAGCAAAGACTCGTTACTCCTTTGATGGCTCCGCCCGGAGTTCCGAAAGCGACGAGGATAATTTTCATAATGAGGTAGCTCTGAAATGCCAGCATCAGATTGTTTGTGCTGTCTGGCACTCCGACACCGAGAAGTTCCAACACCTCTCTCAGGCTGACTTTCTTTTTTCTGCTCTTGTACATATCCGTGCAGCGAATCATATATATTACAGTGACGCTGCATCTCAGTACATTTGCACATGCAGTACCAAAGCCCGCACCGGCGACTCCGATATGCAAAGCTCCCATGAAGAACAGGTCGAACAGGAGATTTGCCAGGCCCTCCATCACAGATAGTCTCATCAGCACTTTCATCTTGCCTGCTATCTGAAGCTGATATGTACCCACTGCGGATACTATTCCGAGAGGAGTGCAAAGCATTATGCCGACTGCATATTGCATCGTCATCGCGAAGATTTCGTCTGACAGACCGTAGGATTTTACAACAAGCCAAACCACCGGAATCTGCACGATCGAAGCTACGACCGCCGTGAGTATCATGGCACGAAGCGCTATGCCCTTGACATTATCGAGCTCCGCCTGATCATTTTTACCCATCGCAGTTGCGAGGCTTATCGAGATGGCGCTTGAGGCCAGCATCGTTATGGCTCCCGTCAAAACTGAAACAGGATAAAAAATGTTGATCGACGCAAGCGCATCTGTTCCGACGAGATTTCCCGCCACGACTCCGTCCACCGAAATCAGCAGCAGAGTCGACAGGT
The DNA here is from genome assembly GCA_017434685.1 of Mogibacterium sp. Taxonomy (GTDB): domain Bacteria; phylum Bacillota; class Clostridia; order Peptostreptococcales; family Anaerovoracaceae; genus Crickella. The sequence goes on along the minus strand of JAFREV010000176.1, from coordinate 6,661 downwards.
TTGTCATCAGCATCGCAGGGATGTACTCCTTCAGCTTGTGCCAGCTGAGGTTTCCCATACGCTTAAATTGTCGCAAACTTGCTTTTTCTCTTTCTTCCATTATTTATTACTTCTGATTAATTGCTGTCTTGCGTTTGGAACGGACTGTTGACCGCACCTTCTCCAATCTTATCAAGATAGCTGTATAGATTCTGATATCCCTGGACTTCATCAGGAATATCTACGTTGAACTGTACGTCGGATGGGTATATGGCTACAAATCTCTTATTCGTGTTCTTACCCACGCCCGCGACACGATTCTTTATCGGCAAATCCTTATAACTGTCATCATTAATATCGTAAGCCTTAATCGTTACCAGCACTCCGCCTTCTTTCAGACCATTATCTCTCGTTGGCACGTAGAATATATGGAAGCTGTCTGCAGATGTTTGCTCAAATCCCCACTCGCTGTTGTTAGGCATGGTCAGCAGGAAGTCATTTCCATAGAGATAAGTCATGCCGTTTGCGTTATTCTCCCAGAGATTATCCAGTATGGAGTACTTACCGTCATTGATGAAATTGCCGCTCATGTGATTATCTTTTTCGGCATCATACGACTTTCCGGAGCCTCCGCTGTTTGTGGTATCGTGCATGGCTTCTGCAGGACCGGCATTTTCCTCTATGAGTTTGTCGATATACGATTTCAGCGATGAGAGATTTTCAACCTCGTATCTGCTGCCGTCCTCGAGCACGAGTATATCTCCTTCGAAAGAGAATGTCGGGCTCTTATCTCCTGCCACAATTTTAATTCCCAGGTCGTCATCCGCGGTGGACTTATCGGTCTCTTCCTTTATTGAGACCTCTTTGAGCCTCAGGATGATATCCTCAATCTGCGTGGCATCTTCGGTGCTTTCGATCGTCGAGCCTCCTTCCGTAGCTCTGCTGTATTCAATCGAAGTGACATCTGCGGCATTAATCTCAGACAAAGTCTTCATAGCAGGCCAATCAGGCTCGCTGCTGCCGCACGATGCGAGTGTCGTGGTTATTATCATCAGAAGAATAAGAGTCATCACACAACTTTTCTTAATAGTTATATTCATGTCAGCTACCTCTCTTCCCTCAAACATTTTACCACTTATATGATACACCACAACAGATACACTTTGGTTAGAAAAAGCTCCGCGTGCGGCGGAGCAAATAACTTTATTTTCTGCTTGATGCATCTACGATGCGTACGGCTTCGCCCGCGATCTCGCGGAGCCTCTCTCTCTCGTCAGAGAGATAGAGGTAGCCCAGCAGGGCTTCGAAGCCGGTCGCTATTTTGTAATCCTTCGGGTCCGCGTGCTGCGGCCTAGACATAGTGCGGTGATTACGGGCTCTTTTGTATATCTTCTCCTCTTCTTCGGTGAGAAAACCCGAGGCTATCATAGCCTTAGCCGCCTTGGCCTGCCCTGCCGCAGAGACATATCTCACTGCGGTATGGTGAGACCTGCCCACATCACCGGGTTTATCGCTGACTATCTTCTCACGCACAACTACCTCGAAGACAGCGTCCCCGAGGTAAGCCAATGTCGTTGTGTTGATTCTGTTGATTTCTGCTTTTGTCATCCGCTTTCTTTCTGCCTATTTTACTTTGACTGTCTTCCAGCCGCTCCACTTCGAGACCTGCTTTTTGATACCCTTGCCCTTGTATGCGCGAACGCGATACTTGTATTTTTTCTTGGCCTTAGGCACCTTTATGACCTTCGAAGTCTTGCCCTTGCTGACCGTATATAGCTTGTTGCTGTTGACTCCCGGTCCCTGAACTTGAATCTCGATGCCTCCGATCTTCTTCTTATTCTTCTTTGAGACCTTCTTCCACTTCGCGGTGAACTTCTTCTTGCCCGCCTTCGCCTTGGCTATCTTGACCGCCGGAAGACCCTTCTTATACGCAACCGTGGCTGCGGTGCGCTTTCGCTGTTGCTCGCAAATCGAACACTTCTCGGTAACTATCTTCTTGTAGTTATCGACGCCGTATTTGTACTTGGTCGAAACTGTCTTCCATTCGTGAACGTTCTTGAGCGTGTTCATGCGCCCCTTGAGCTCAGTCAGTTTTTGCTTGCGGTCCTTGCTAACAAGGGCTAACTGCCTCTCTGTCAGAGCATCATATTTTTTCGATGTCGAATTCAGCGCGACCTCATCGCTTAGCTTAAGAGCATCTGCCGAAGGCAGTGCGTCTATCAAATCCTCTACCTCTCGGGCCGCTATAGGATCCTTGATGTTTCCAACGGCATCCGCTGCCTCAGTCAGTTTGTTCAGCGTGTCTGCGGATACATAGCGCTTCTGGTTCTGGGTGAGTTTGTTATACTCGGAGCGCGCATTCCTGATCGCGTCTTCGTAATGCGATACGGTCTCCGCCGTAATCACTTCCGTCTCAGGAAGATTCTCTATAAGCTCGCTGACAGCAGCTGCCAGCCTTTGATCTTCGGCTGCGCGAAGCTCGCTCATCTTAGTCTTAAGAGCCACAAGTTTGTCTTTATTGACTTGGCTGACCAAAGCCTTCTGGTCTGCGGTAAGCGCATTAAATGAGCTCTGCGCTTCTGAAACAGCAGCCTCATCATCCAGAGTTAGGTCTACCACGTTCGGCAGATTGTTTATAAGCTCTTCCACCAACTCCGCGGCATCCCTGTCCGCTTCTTCCTTCTCAAGACGAGCTATCTCGTTCTCTGCGGCTATCAAAGCGTTAAGTTTTTCTGCCGGCACCTTGGCCTGTGCCTTTGAACTCAGCGCATTGTATTCGCTGCGGGCTCTTTCGACAGCTTCCTTGTCGTCAATTGAAAGAGATGACGGAATTGCGTCAATGCTTGCAACCACATTCTCGGCAGCTTCTGTAGCTTCATTTTCTTCTTGTTCGCGTCTCTGTCTCTCTTCGTCGGTCTCGCCTCTTTCGATTATCGCCTCTTCAAGGGCTTCGAGTTTTTGCAGCGCCACTGCACCGCCCTCTCTTCCGGCAAGAGCTGTCTTTTGGCTTGTCGTAAGGACTTCGTATGCACGCCTTGCGGCATCTGCCTGATAGGCAATTGTTTTTGCGGTCACGTCGTCCGCCTCTTCATATTCTGCAACTGTAGGCAGTGCCTCGAGTTTTGTCATGACCGCATCGACTGCCGAATCAGTGGTCTGAGTCTTGCGAAGCGAATTTATCTTTGTTTCAATTTCTTCAAGCTGATCGGTGTTTAACGTTCTCTTTGCATCGTCCGAAAGAGCCTCGTAGGCGCTTCTTGCTGCAGTGAGATTTCTGTACAAATCCTTATGGCTGTCGTCGAATATGCTTGTATTTATGCCGGCAACTGAGCCGTATTCTGTGATGATCGCATCACATGCAGCATCGATCTGATCCTGAATAGGCTTTGTAATGAACTGGCCGTATCCGTCCTGATACTCATTCTGCGCCTTTACATACTTTATTGCATCTACAGCATTTTTAAGTTTCTCTGTTCGTTCCGATGCCGGTGCGACAGCATCAATCTGACTCTTCTGCTCTGCTGTAAGGCTTTCATATATCTCGTTGACCTGATTAACCTGATTGATCACTGCCGGGTCCACAGGATTTACCGGTTCTTCAATTCCGTCTATCAGCGCGGCGACCTTCTCAACAGCAATCTGAGACGATGTCTTCTTCTTGCTCTCAGGAATGGCCCATACGCTGTAGTCGTTGACGTCGTCATAGCCCCAGGTATTAGTCGGTCTCAGATAATACTCATAGTATGCGCCGGATTCGACATTCGTATCCGTCCATGAGTAGTTGTTTTTATTCTTCTCTGCCGGAATATTTGCGACCAGCTCTTCTCTGTAGCTGCTTCCGTCATAGCGATAGATTCCATAATATAAGGCCTCGCCCCAGTTGGATTCTGTATCCTTCGACCACGACAGTGTTACCCATGGTTCATCATCATCCTCAGTGCTTGTAGTGACTGTTGGTCTGATGCTGTGTGGCCAGTATGTGTCCTCCTTGCCCGGAACTCCGTTAACTGTAAACTCCTCACTCGGCTCGCCTCTTCCAGCGTCGTTTTCCGCATGAATTCTGTAGCGATAATCACCGAAGAACGGTCCCACGTAAGTTGTGCCGGTGCCCGGTGTCTCCTCGCTGTCGTGCCATTCATCATCTTCGAAATACTCAATTACATACTTAAGCGGAGTTCCTCCGTCGGCAGGTTTATTCCATGAGATCATGTGCTGATCTGAATCACTAAGCCTTACAACCGTAACTCCAGTCGGCTGTCCCGGCAGCAGCGATGTGCTTGCAAGATGGATGGATCTGATATCCGAAAGCCTTGTCTTGTTGTCTGCGCTTGATTCAATTCGGTAATAGTAAGTAGTGCCTTCTTCAAGATCGGCATCATTATCGGTATATGAGAATACGCCTTCAGATCCGGAAATGCCGGTGCCTCCTTCGGAGATAATCTCCCAAAGACCGTATTCCTCTCTTCTGTAAATAACATAACTGTCAGCAGTAGCGCTGCTCTTATAGCTTTTGTCTGTCCAATCCAGCACAACGGAGTATTGGCCTTCTCCTGATCGCACTGCCGTCAGCGACAGCTTAGGCAGGGATGAAATCAGGAACTCATCAGATACCGCATAATTTGCGCTATCATCTTCATAATCATCTCTTTCGATCAACTCATTGAACTTGTTCTTCGCCCATACGACTATTCTGAAGGTTCCTCTGTCTCCTGACTCTGTGTTGTACAGACTGAAGAACGCCTTCTGCAGTCCCCCGATGTCCACTTCCTGAGAATCCTTTTCTGCCCAAGTGCCGTCCTTCTGCTTCTTCTGAAGAATAAGCTCATATTCATCGACACCGCCGCCTACAGGAGCCTCCCATGTCACGAAGCACTTTCTTTCATTTTCGTTGTATTCGTCCGGCTCGACCCAGGTCTGCTTTATCAGAGGCTTGCCCGGGGCCGCGGCATCGTTGTTGGACTGCGGATCACCATTGTTGTATTCAAAGACCGCAATCTCCTCTTCATCGATGTCGCTCTCGCCATAGCGGTTATATGCGCAGACATAGTACCTGATTTCAAACTGATCCTCATAGCTCCAATCGATTGAATCTGTATATGTGTTCTTGTCTGCGTTTAGCCTGATATATCTGTTCTGCGGATATTCGCTCATCCACCAATTGGAGATATAGTCATCTGAATCGCTGAATCTGCTCGTATCAAATATCTCTTTTTTGCTGATTAGATTGCCGTCCGTGTCATATTCCGGATCATAAACTTTCTTGTAAATATAGTAGCCCTCAGGAGCGCCGCCTTCCGATGACTTGCTCCAGCTCAATACAATCTTGCTTTTGTTCCACCCGGTGACCCTCGCGGTCAGGCTCGGAGCACCCGGCTTCTGAGCCATCTCGTGCTCCGAAGTATCCTTTACATAATGGTATGTGGCGGATCTTGTGGTAAATCCGCCTTTTGAAGTTTCGATGTAATAGCTGTAAGCTCCGTCAGCAAGTGCATTTGCATTATCCGAATAGATGATCTCTTCGTAGCTGCCGCTCCACTCCTTAATCTTGCTGCCGTTTCGGAACATCTTGTATGTATATCCCTGCTCACCCCAGAACTCGAAGTTCGGGTTATTGTTTTCGTCAAGCACGTAATAGACGTTTGTGGTAGAAACATTGCCCGAGTCCTCGCTTGCCTTGATGCTGAACTCGACAGGCTCCGTCTCTTTCTTCTTACTGTCTATTACGGTAGCCTTATATGTGTAGGTCGTTCCGTTGCTTATATTCGTATCTGCATAGTCATAAACACCGTCGCCGTAGACGCTGTTGTATTTAATCTTTCCGACAAACTGATAGGCTCCGCTGCCCGTCTTTCTCCAAAGATTAACAAACTCCGCTCCGTAGATGCTTCCACCGCGAATCTTGATGAGTATTGCCGGTTTGCTGCTTGTGCTGCCATCCTCCCAGTGGTATTCCTCATACCAAGCGCTATATCCTTCGATAGAGACATCTTCGGTCTCTGCAGCCGCGTCATATTTTTCACTCGGCGAACCCTCAATGCCGTCCTTGCTCACGGCGGTCACCCACCACTTAAAGACAACGCCCGGCTCTGAGTCGAGAGTCAGCGTCCAGTCATATGAGTGATGCTCAGCCATCTGGTCCGTTTCCTCGTCCCAGTACTGAGTCACAGATTCCTTATATGCGCTCCGACTTACCTGCGCAACAAGATTTCCGTTTTTGTAAACGTTGAAATGATCAATCGCATCAAACTCGTCCTGATTGTCGTCCAGAAGCGACCAGTCCAGCGTTATGGTTCCGATGTCGTCATCAGGGGATGTCAATGAAGGAGGAAGCGGTTCCTTGACCGCCTCGTCAGACGGAGTTGCCGTAACAACATTGCTAGGATAGGCATGATCGAGTTCATATCCAGCAATTACAAAGTACGAATAGCTCTTTCCGTTTCTGGCCGTGCTGTCACGATATGTCTTTTCGTAGATTGTGCTCTCAAAGAGAGGCTCATATTTTGAGTAATCGATGTTATCTCCTGTTGCCTTCTCTGCGCCTTTGGACAGCCCCCGTTTTTTGATCCAGTAAATGGTTTAGTCCTTAGGCTACGACCGACTGGTATGCCGGCGGCTTGTAGCCCAGTGAACTGTGTGGCCTAATCGTATTATACTCTTTAACCCACATACGTGTCAGAAGTTT
>JAFREV010000175.1 GCA_017434685.1 Mogibacterium sp. | reverse complement strand
GTGCCGTTTCCGACAGATATGACATCGATGTCATATTTATCGCACAAATACTCGAGTGTTTTCTCAGCATCCGCTATTTTATTTTGCGGAGCTGTCGGATAGACTACTTCTGTCGCAAGTATCTTTCCTGTCGCGTCGCAAACAGCAAGTTTGCAACCCGTCCTAAATGCCGGATCCCAACCCAGCACCGTCTTTCCGGCCAGAGGAGGCTGCATCAGCAGTTGCTCAAGATTGGAGCCGAAAACTTTAATGGCTCCGTCCTCTGCCTGCTCTGTCAATTCGGACCTTATCTCAGTCTCTATAGACGGTGCGATAAGGCGCTTATATGCGTCGGATATGGCCTCTGCAACATATTCAGCGCAGATATCACTGACCCTGCGCATAACTTTTCTCTCGAGGTATTCAAGTATCTCGTCAGAAGGCGCATCGATTGTAACGCTAAGCACCTTTTCTTTCTCGCCTCGGTTTATAGCCAGCACTCTATGTCCCGGTATTTTAGATACCGCTTCACTGTAGTCAAAATAATTCTCATACACCGAGCGTTCCTCGGCCTCGATAAGCTTCTTGCCTTCTGTTCCCGGTTTACATGAAATATTACCTTTAGCCTGTGTCCTCTTTCTTATCCATTCTCTGAAATCTGCATCATCCGAAACATCACCTGCTATGATATCTTGCGCCAATGCAATGGCTGTCTTTGCATCAGGTACTTCGTTTTCTTCGGATATGTATTTCAAGGCCTCTTCCATAGGATCGGAGACTGCTTCTTTGGACATAAGATAATCCGCAAGTCCCTGCATGCCCTTCTCTCGCGCGATATCCGCCCTGGTCTTTCTCTTAGGTTTATACGGTCTGTACAAATCCTCGAGAGCTGCCGCCGTCATCGTAGATTCAATCTTCGCACGAAGTTCATCTGTGAGTTTTCCTTGTTCGTCTATGGAAGCGAGTATGGTTTCTTTTCTCTCCTCCAAATTGCGGAGGTATTTCAGACGCTCGTCAAACAGCCTAAGCATCTCATCATCCATTGCTCCGGTGGCCTCTTTTCTGTATCTGGCTATAAACGGAATAGTGCAGCCGCTGTCAATTAAATCAACGACCGCTTCTGCCTGCCAAGGTTTAATGCCTACATCTTCACTTATTATCTTTAATATCGCTGTTTCGTTCATAATTCCTCTATTATTCATTGCATTCACTGCAAAAGAAAAGGAACTGTATTGACAGTCCCTAGTTGGAGGCGACACCCGGATTTGAACCGGGGATGAAGGTTTTGCAGACCTCTGCCTTACCACTTGGCTATGTCGCCCTATGCTTGCTCTTTTCGCACACTGCTTTGTTGCTACTCACCGACTCGACGCTCGCATACACTGAGTATTACTCGCTCCTCGCCGACTCGCGCGCCTCGCATTGTGCGAAAATAGCTGAGCATATTCACATATATGCTGTTTATAGTTGAAGGGGCTTACTATGAAGCCCCTTCACAGTCTTGGCTAGGGTAGCAGGATTCGAACCTGCGAATGACGGAATCAGAATCCGTTGCCTTACCGCTTGGCTATACCCCATCGACGTGGTGTTATTCTACCACATATGTCTATTATGTTAAAGAAGAAATTGGGGTGGATGGTGGGATTCGAACCCACGAATACAGGAGCCACAACCCTGGGTCTTAACCACTTGACGACACCCACCATATGGCGACCGGGAACGGGCTCGAACCGTCGACCTCCAGCGTGACAGGCTGGCATTCTAACCAGCTGAACTACCCGGCCACTTGCTTGCGAATTTGCGCGCCTGCGTCGTCACTGCTCACTCCCTCGACGTTCGCGTACAAGGAGTACCACTCACTCCTCGGTCGTTCGCGTTCCTCGCATCCATCACAAATTCGCTACGCAATTCTACATTATATACACTGCAGAATTGGTGATGGTGGGCGCAATAGGGCTCGAACCTATGACCCCCTGCTTGTAAGGCAGGTGCTCTCCCAGCTGAGCTATGCGCCCCCATCTTGGTAGCGGCGACTGGACTTGAACCAGTGACCTTCCGGGTATGAACCGGACGCTCTAGCCAGCTAAGCTACGCCGCCACAAATGCGCAATTCATTTTTACGCGCTCAATTATATTAGCAAATGCGCTCTTTTATGTCAACAAAATCAGGCAAATATGTTATACTGATTTGGCTTATTTTTAGCACTTTGGAGGTATTATGACACATCCTGACCCTATCGCATTCGAAATAGCGGGAATAGAGATACGCTGGTACGGCATTCTCATCGCCATCGGCATGCTCACTGCCGTGCTTTTATCATGCAAAAGAGCCGCTTATCACAAGCTCTCAGATGAGGATGTGCTGGATATATGTCTCTGGGTGCTACCTGTCGGAGTCATAGGAGCCAGAGTATATTATGTGCTCTTTAATCTTCAGTACTATGATTCATTCGCCGAGGCACTCAACATCAGAGCCGGAGGACTCGCCATACACGGTGGTCTTATTTTCGGTGCAATCACGGCAATACTCGTGTGCAGGCACAAAAAGATTATGCCTCTGAATGTTTTGGATCTCATCATATCCACAGTCCCGCTTGCACAGGCAATCGGGCGCTGGGGCAATTTCTTCAACGGAGAAGCCCACGGCGGTCCTACGGACCTTCCTTGGGGAATCCTGGTGGACGGAGTAAAGGTCCACCCTACGTTCCTCTATGAATCCATTTGGTGTCTGCTACTCTTCATAGCGCTCAGTTATTTCGACAAGAACAAACGCCGGGCACACGGCCAGACGTTTGCTCTTTACTGCATGTTCTATTCGTTAGAGAGGTTCTTCGTAGAAGCCCTTCGCACAGACAGTCTTATGATCGGTCCTTTCAAGCAGGCTCAAGTCATCAGTTTATGTGCCATAGCTTTCGGAATTATTCTCTATCGTTACTCCTCAAAACGC
>JAFREV010000174.1 GCA_017434685.1 Mogibacterium sp. | reverse complement strand
CTACTGCGATGCGGATACGGATTGGCAGACCATAAAGGATAACGGAATTGTGGATTATGCAAAGGAGCTGAAAGCACAGGGAAAGATTAAGCATATTGGCCTGTCGTCCCATAATCCGAAGGTCGCTATGAAAGCGGTCGAGGAAGGTGATATAGAAGTTCTGATGTTCAGCGTAAATTACGTATACGATATGCTGCCCGGCACGGAAAACATCGATGATTTATGGGCAGATGAGGTCTATGAAGGCGGCTTCAAGAATATGGATCCGGACAGGCAGCGCCTGTATGAGCTCTGCGAGAGCATCGGCGTAGGCATTACAGTCATGAAGGCCTTCGCCGGCGGAGACATATTGGATGAAAAACTGTCTCCGTCAGGCGCTGCCCTCACAGTTCCTCAGTGCATAAGCTATGCGCTTTCAAGACCCGCAGTTGCGACTGTCTGCGCCGGAGCAAGGAATACGGTGCAACTTGAGGAGAGCATCAGTTATGTGAACGCGAGCGAAGAGGAAAAGGATTATGCGGAGGCCTTTGCGAATTTTCCGAGAGTGAGCTGGAGCGGACACTGTATGTATTGCACGCATTGTCATCCATGTCCTGCGGAGATCAATATAGCGGATGTGATGAAGTTTCTCAATCTTGCAGTTGCCCACAACGAGTCGAACGGAATCAGAGAAGGCAGCGCGGAGTTTCGTTTGCCGGATACGGAGAGAGGGCATTACGAGGCGCTGCAAAAACATGCGAGCGATTGTCTGCACTGCGGCCTTTGCGAGACACGCTGTCCGTTTGATGTAGAAATTCGAAAGAATATGGATAGAGCAGAGGCGATATTTGGCCTCTAGACAGAGCATGAATGGTTTGAATGGAAAAGCAAAATTCGAAACATAAAGGAGGCGGCAAATGAAATACGGTGATATAACTAATAATAAAGAAATACAGGAGTACTATAAAAAAGGAAATTCAATTCTTGCGTCGCTGGGATTCACGGATCATTCCGTAGCGCATACAACTCTTGTGGCAAAGAACGCTGCGGAGATATTGCAGGCTTTCGGATATGACAAGCACGACATAGAACTGGTTAAAACTGCGGGCTTTATGCATGACATCGGGAATGTCATAAATCGGAGCCGTCATGCGGAGTACGGAGCTTTGCTAGCAAACGAGATTTTGAAAGAAGAGGATTTGCCTGTTGAAGACCGCGTGCAAATAGTGTCTGCAATAGCAAATCACGACGAGTCCACCGGTGTGGCCTCCGACCCGATTACAGCGGCGCTTATAATTGCCGATAAGTCAGATGTAAGAAGGAGTAGGGTAAGGCGTAAAGACCCGATGATGTATGATATACATGACAGGGTTAATCACGCGGTTACGGAGGCAAAGCTTGAGTGCATCCCCGAGGACAAACTCATAGTGCTTCACATAACCATCGATGAAGATTCGTGCACCATGTATGAATACTTTGATATTTTCCTAAGCCGAATGAGCATGTGCTCACGTGCAGCCAGAGTTTTGGATGCACAGTTCTCACTAAGTGTGAACGGACGCAAGGTGCTGTAAATTGAATTGAACAATAGACAGAAAAGTAGTTGCAGGGGATGAAAGAGAAAAAGAACATAAACTTCAGACTCGGAACAGATGAAAACCCGGCCGGCGGTGAAAATCTTGACGCTGCGCCGATGCAGATGATATCATCACCTTAACTTAACTATTGTAATGAAAAGGAGAAACAATATGGATTTTTCAAGCATTGTAGAAGAACTCAAAAAGACAGCAGATGAACTTCTCGAGAAAACTGACGTTGATGAGAAGGCGGTTGCAAAGTATAAAGAGCTTAAAGAAAAGGCTGAGGCTTATATGGCTGAGACTGATGTTGATGAAAAGCTTAAAGAGAAAGCAAAGAGTGTTCTGGATAAGACCGACATCGATGAGAAAATTGCCGGTAAAGTAGGAGAACTCAAGGACCTTCTCAAGTAATTAATCTGAACTTGAAATAGTACATAAAGACCACTGACTTCAAACAGTCTGTGGTCTTTATTTATATAGGAAATATTGCAAATTGTTACCCCCCCTTTTTGTAACTAATTAATAGTATAATTACGGGCGGATAATTAGCATGATGAAATCTATTTGCTGAATTTGAAGCTCTGAACTTCAGCACTGCCGTCTATGCCGTAGATGTAGTCGCCGATGTATGGGCTTCTGAGTATCTGCACGGCATCGAGTTTGTGCTGTTCATATACTTCAATTATATCTTTGTTTTCTTCGCCGACTCCGAATACCAGGACTCCTGTTTCACTTTCGGGTTCAGGTATAGCCGAAGCCTCCTCGCCATCTTCTGTGGATTCGGCGTCTTCAACGATGAGGTCCTGTGTGCCGTAGTCCCATATGTTGTAAGGCAGGGCATAGTAGCCGGCTTTTTTATTTACGGTCAGAGCGAGGTGAGTTCCCTGCGCAGGACTTTCCATATTTTCGAATTCCTTGCTGTCCAAAACTTTAGGTTCAGACGGATCTGAGATATCGAAGAGGGCAAGCTTGAGGCCCGATGCGTACTCCCCGCCATAGCCGTTGTCTCCCGTGGCATGACCTATGCCGAGCAGTCGAGTTCCGTCGATCGGAACGAGCAGGCTCGAGAAGCCGTCTATCTTTACCTCACCGTCGATGCGCGGATTTGCAGGATCGGAAAGGTCCATAATGAAGAGCGGGTCGATTGCTTCGTATGTGATGACATAGGCTTTGTCGCCCATAAATCTTACGGCTTTTATGCTTTCATCTCTCGCAAAACCTGCGATTTTGCCGACTTCGTTCAGTTTGTCATCGAGAACATAAAGATTATTGACATCGATACCGCCGCGCTCTGATGTAGTGGCTATGCGGAAATACCCGTCGTGCTCATCCATGGAGAACTGATTGTTGATGTATCCGCGTACAGCCGTCGTTCCGTTGAACTTTATATTGAGCCCGTCCAAGGATGCCCTGATTATTCTTGTAGAAGGAGCATCCGTCTTGTCATCCCATTCGTTTACGCTCACGTAGAGGTTGTGGTTGTTGCAATAGATGTCGCTGCTCGCGCCCATAACGGCTTTTGTCTTGGAACGTCCTGCCTTGCCGGAAGATATATCAACCGCGCTGAGAATGATATACGAAGCGTTCTGAGGGTTCGGCACGCAGGAGATGTCGGTAGGGGACATCTCTTTGTATTCGCCGTCAATGGTGCATTTCGGAACGATCCATCCGTCATATGCGTAGGTGTTGGTGACCAGATAAACATAGTCTCCGACCATACGACTTGAGACGACATTCGCACCGCTCTGGCGGAATTCGTTTATTACTTTTGGAGCACTGCGGTCTGTGATGTCGTAGCTGACTATGGCTATATATCCCATATCTTCCTCATCGTAAACACTGCCGATTGCCACAAGGGTATCTTCTTTGAGGAAAATGTCTTGGATGTATTGTTCGACGCCATTATTTCCGATGGTAGATAATCTTTTGGTTTTGCCGTCTTTTGCTTCGTAGATGACCACTTCGCGTTTGTTATTTACTGCATATATATAGTTGCCGTCAACTTTGACGATATCTGCCTCGTCCACATCTTCGACCTGAAGGTAGGTTTCGCTGTGGTCTGCGCCGGCAGTACCTGTAG
>JAFREV010000016.1 GCA_017434685.1 Mogibacterium sp. | reverse complement strand
GTTTATCACATATTTTCAAAATCTGATCTTTACACGATTGAGGCAACGACGCGTATGGCACGTCCGCCTCGGCCCGCTCAAATTTATAACTCGTTGTTTTATCATTGAATGGATTCGGCGAATTTGTAATATATACTAACGATTCGACACTCCCATGCCGTGCAACTTCAGACAGCGTCCGAATTGCCCCTTCAAGCTTGTCAATAACATGGGAGTAGTCTTCCGGGTCTTGAACGCCCTTGGCCTGCGCATAGATTCTTCTCCCATTTTCAAGATTAATCTCCACATCTTCTGCCCCCTCTATCCGCACAGACTTCGCCCGGTTCAAATTGTGCAACATCAGCACAATCCCAGCACTACTTTGAAAATCCCAACCAAATGCTGCCGCAACAGCATTCGAAGATTTTCGACCTTTTAAACTATCAGACATGGTTATTACTCCGCAACGCTCTAATCATCACCCGAGCAAAATCAATAACCACATCATCAGCATCTTCATCAACAGTAATCACCCGCGCTTTTATCGAAGAAAGCGCAGGGTATTTCTCTATCATCTGCTCAACCGTTAGATTATAAAGCAACGGCAGGACAACCTTGTCCTGTCTTTCATTCTGCCGATTAAGCAACTCTAACAATTCCGTTTCCGTCCATTTTCGGCCTATGAACTCAGGTGAAAGAACAACAATACCAAAACGACATTTCTCAAGCCCCTCCATAATCTTGTCTTTAAGATTGTCCCCCCAATCTATCTCTGACGAATCATACCAGATATTTATACGCAACCGACTCAACCCATCAAAAAGTGAATCAACAAAAGACTGCTTATTGTCGTTGGCATGAGAAACAAAAACATCATATGCATATTTATCGGCAATGTCACCAACGGCAACGTCCGAAAAATACTTAACAACTTCATCCTTGATTGCCGTCAATTGCTCGGCGGCTCGTTGCAGTCCACGTGCATAATCAACTGACGGATCATATTCTTCCTCATCTTCTTCCTCCCAGACCGAACGCCTATGGCGATGAACCACCGCCATCACATTGTAAAATACAATCTCATCAAACTCATGAACCTGCGATGTCCTCTCGCCAAAAGCATGAATTAAAAGAGCTTTAACATGCCGCTGCCAAATCTTAAATGAAGAGTGCTCATAATGCAATCCCTGTAAAGATGCAATCTCACCTGTCAACGAATCTAAATCTGACAAGAATTGCTTCTTCTCAATTAACAACCTTGTCGCATGGACATACTGCTCTCCCATATTTCACTCCTCCGCGTTCAGCTCGTCGCCCATGCGGTATTTGATGTCGTGGTTGATGATGAAGTCAAGGCCATATCCATCACTCCCTGAAATCCGCCAGCTTCTGCTTGCCTTTAGTTTTCCAATCAGCATAGCCATTGGACGAACGACCGAGGATTGCAGAGGATGCGCCGGATGGCGAACCGAATGTATAATCCCGAGTGAACTTCCTCTTAACGATCACTCCGGAAGACTCCAACTCCTTCCGCTTGTTGAAGTTAGGCCGACATTGCTTTTCAAACGATGGAATCAGATGATCGGACACAACCGAATCCTTCATCACAACAAATCCATCTTTCGTTGGATAGCCCTTTGCATCCGCACCGGCTCCACGGCAAAAGAAGTAAATTGTCTTGCTGTCACTTTTCTGCTGCGGAACCAATACGTCGTAACCAAGCGCATGGATCAAAATTGCCGCATTGGCAATGAACTCCTCCATCGAGCTTTGATCCGAACGCTTCAAGGTTGTCTGAAAAGTATTCTTCGTTATCACCTCATAGCGTCCACACTCTCGCGCAATCTTTACGAATCGATCTTCCAAAAAACGCACAGAGGCCTTGTTAAGATCCTTACCAAAAAAGCAAACAGCCGTATTCCATTCAAACGGCTCTTTTGCAGCATTGCCAATGTGCTGTTGCAAACGGTACTTTACATCCTCCGCCTCTCCAATATATACACATGAGGCACCAGACTCCTTCGCTTGCCCAAACAAGAAGTAGACGCCCACGCACGACAATTCATCTTCGTCGCAAACACCGACATCCGGCCGTTGCAACTTGAATGCCTTGCCATTCCAGTTTGACATCTCGGCAATGATCAACCCCTCTGCCGAACCATTCACCAGAAACATCTCGACCTTTTTACCAAACATAGTTCCTCCTTGTGTTTAACATTACTCCATCGGCTTGATCATCGACTCGATGAACTTCTGCTCCTCTTTCGTGATGCCGTATTTCGCATACAACTTCGCATCCGTCCACTTTTGCGAGAAATCTTGCATTGGAACAAGTTGATAAACAGTAGCCACCGAATGCTGGGTGCGCTTCTTAATGTAAACCATAAAGCGGAAGAATCTTGTCTTAATATACGAGACGATATTGCGACACTCTTGCTCTGTAAGATGCCGAGTTTCAGGATCATACCCAATGCAGATATAAGTTTGAGAACAAATACTACCTGGTTCACCGTAAAACGGAACACCCAGTATTTGATGCGGGAATCCCTCTCCGGCACCGTATGCTTCAGGAATAAACACCTTGTGCAAATTGACCGTTCCAAATCCCTTAATCATGTCTTGTGGACGAATCCATCCATAGCCACATTTAATACGATTCTTATTCAAATAATACTTGATGCTGTGAGCTTTATCCTTTTCTTTTACATATCCATCCCAATTCGAATTCAAGATGCCTTTAGCACAATCACAAAACAAGGTGTTAGGGCCAACTAACGAAGCAAACGTCTCTCCATTAAAATACCCCTCACCTTCAACCTTCGCCACCTTAGCCAAGATATCTAATGCCCGCT
>JAFREV010000173.1 GCA_017434685.1 Mogibacterium sp. | reverse complement strand
CAGACAGCAGAGGAAAAAGCAGTTCCTGAAAAAGAACCTGCTCCTGCAAAGTTCGAACTCCCAGATTTCCTTAAAAAAGCAGTGGGATTTGGTGCAGGTAAGGATGAAGTAGTAGAAGTTGAAAGAGAAGAGACGGTTGAACTTCCTGCTGAGGAGCCGGAAGTTGAGAGTTTTGCATTTGAGGAACCTGCCGTTGAAAAACATGCTGCTCCTGAGCCTGTTGCAGAGGAAGTGTCTGAACCTTTTACAGAGGAGGCGCATGAAGAGTCCGCAGAAGACGCTTACCTCGATGAAGACCTCTATCTTGAACTGTCTGAGCCACCAAGATCAGACCGCATTTCCAGAATAGATGCTCATGCAGCTGAGTATGACGAAGATGATGACGATGAGGCAGATGAGCCAATTGACGAGGATGAGCTTTTTACGGAGATGACAGAGCCTGAGCAAAAGAAAACAGGCATGACCATAGCAGCTCCTGCCGACGAAGAAGCTGAAATTGAAGCACTCAAGAAAAGGCTTGCAGAGCTGACAGGTACAGTTGAGATTGATCCTTCACTTCTTGAAGAAAATGAAACTGAGGAGCCTGAATCTGAAGAGCCTGAAGAGGTCGTTCCTGCACAGGAAGAAGAACCTGCAGAGGAAGACTCGTTCGAGGCGCTTGGAGCAGATTTCACATTTGAACCTGAAGTAACTCCGGCAGATAATGCCGTATTCGATAGTCTGACTCCTGCAAGCGAGCCAACAACTCCGGTTGTTGAGCCTGCATCAGAGCCGACATTTGATGATTTTATGTTTGAGCCTGAGATAACTCCGGAAGATGACGAAATGTTTGCGGGACTCACACCTGCAAGCGAACCTGCAGCACCGGTAGCTGAGCCTGTAGTTGAGACGCCGTCTATCGAAGTTGCAGAGCATAGAGAAGAGCCTGTAGTTGAGCCTCCCGTGGTAGAGCCGATTGCAGAACCTGTGATCGAGACAGCTGCTGATTTGACTGAACATAAAGCAGAAGACGCGTTGCTTGCAGCATTCACACCAAAGGAAAATCAGGACGATAGTCCTGTAGTCGGATTCGCTCCGGCGGTTACAGAGATGCCAATGGAGGAGACGCCGGAAGAACCTACAGCAGCTGAACCTGCTGTGATAAGTCTCGAAGACTTTGTCACTGAAACAAAAGAAACTGAAAAAGTTGAGGAAGCAGTGCAGGCAGAGCCTGTCTTTGAAGCATCGATAGTTGAGCCTGTGGCAGAACCGGTCGTAGAGGCCCCTGTTGTTGAGCCTGTGGCAGAGCCTGTAGCTGAGACGCCGGCTGTTGAGCCTGTGGCAGAGCCGATTGTCGAGACGCCGGTAGTTGAAGAGCCGAAAACTACAGATGCTGTATCACTCGAAGATCTTGAAAAGGATATATTCGGACCATCGGCAGGTGGTGATACAGAGGCGGAGACTACAAAGAAAATTGACAAGTTTTACACTCTGTACAGAAAGAACGAAGAATTTCAGAGACTCCTTGACGAAGAGTACAGCAGGCTCAAGGGAGAGCATATAGAAGTACCTGAAGAGGCTGCACCGGTCGCTGAAACAGCGGGTGTAAGCGCAGCAATAGTCGGAGAAATAAAGGAGGCCGCTGCCGAATCTACAATTCCTGAGCAGAAAGAGCTAACAATGGGACTCGTAGGAGCGGAGCCTATACTTGAGGAGATCGCTGCTGAGTCTAAACCGGTTGAGGACGCAACAATCTATCAGGTGAATATGCCTGAAGACCTCGCAGAGATTGCAAAGAATGCCGAGGATAACTCCGGCTTCAATGTAAAAGGCACTGAAGAAAAAAGCTTCGGTCTTGGTGAAGCAGCAGGAACTGTAGCAGCAGGCGCAGCAGCAGGTGCAGCGCTCACAAAAGCTGAGAAGAAGGCTGCTAAGAAAGCCGAGAAGAAGGCTAAAAAAGAAGCTGCGAAGTCTGCTGACCCACAGGTTGAGTATGAGAATGTGGACGGAGGAAGCACAATTCTTACAATACTCGCGGTCATAGTTGCTATTCTCCTCGTTGTACTGCTTGCCGTTATCCTTATTCTGCACCTTGCACCGATGAGCGGACCGGCAGTTGCTATTGATTCATTCATTGAGGATCTTACAAGTCGCTTTAGTGCGATAAATACATTCGGAGGATACAGATTACTCTAAGTTGCATTCGCATGAAGATTGTATAAACTTGCAGCGGCAGCTGACGCTGCCGCTGTACTTTTGTAAGGAGGACAATAAATTGGCAGTCTATACAAAGGAAACACAGAGGGCCAGAAGAGCGGCCAAGGTAGATGAACTGAAAAGCAGACGCAAGGCGCCTCGCAAAGGTTTGTCTTTCATTTTGATGATTATAGCGGTCGCGCTGGCGTTCCTGCTTCTTACGGTCGGGTTTATTACAGACTGGCTTTGGTTCAAAGATCTCGGATATACATCCGTATTCTGGAAAAAACTCATCACCCAGCTTACTATTGCGGGGCCTGTATTTGTCGTTATGACGCTTCTGGCGAGGTTCTATCTCAGGACGCTCAAAAATGGGTATTTTAAGAAGGTAGAATCACACGAGATTCCGAACGCAAAGAAAATCAACAGAGTTTCATGGGGCCTGTCGGCACTGTTTGGAGCTCTGACAGCGGTATTCGCAACGAGCGGAACCTGGCTGACATATCTCAAGTCGGTAAACTCAACGAAATTCGGACTCAAAGATCCGCTGTTTAATCAGGACATCGGTTTCTACATTTTCAACCTCGACTGGTATGACAAATTAAATGAGATAATACTTGCCTCCGTAATCGGTATGGCAGTGGTCACTCTCATGTACTATGCGTATCTTCTTACGGTAAGAACCCCGGATTTCTTTAAGCATGATGATGGTCCGTCCACCGCAGAAGAAATCTTCGAGGAAGAGGAAGAAAGCGAACCAAAGGTTATCTACCGCACTCCGATAGACCACTCCGTCATCGGAAGAATGGGAAGAGCTGCCAAGAATGCAGTAGGCACAGCTTTCGATAAAAACCACAAAAAGGCCAAGGGTCGCAATGTGGACATTAATAACAGCAATCTTGAACATCTGATGGATATCGCAAGCGGCAAACTCATAATCCTCGGTGTTATCTTCTACATTATGCTCGCGGCGGACTTCTTCCTTAAGCAGTTCGACCTGCTGCACACACATACAGGCGCTGTATACGGCGCGGGTTTTGTGGATGTAAACGTAACGCTTTGGCTTTACCGCGTCATTATGATGCTTTCGGTCATCGGAGCGGTTACGCTTGCCATACATATTAAGAAGGGCGAGATTACGAAACTTCTCAAGATTCCTGTAATCATGGTTCTCGTATTCGTGCTCGGTAATGCAGCGGGCAAAGCAGTACAGACGCTCATCGTAAGCCCGGACGAAATCAACAAAGAGTCCAAGTATCTCGAGAGCAACATCGAGTACACGAGGCACGCTTACGGCGTAGATGATGTAAGGGTTGCCACATATAAAGCAGATGATTCTCTCAATGCCGAGACCATCACTAGCAACGAAGAGACTATCGGCAACATCAGAATCAACGACTACGAGCCGGTTGAGGATTTCTACAACCAGACTCAGAGTATCCGTCAGTACTACAGATTCAACGATGTAGATATCGACAGGTACACAATAAACAACAACATCACACAGACTTATCTTTCGGCCAGAGAAATCGACGAGGATAAGATTTCCAATACGTGGATTAATAAACACCTCAAGTACACGCACGGTTACGGAGTTGCCGTATCACAGGTAGATACGGTTACTGCTTCGGGCCAGCCGGATGTAGTTGAGGGCAACATCCCGCCGGAGACCAATGTTGCAGAACTCAAGATCGACAGACCTGAGATATACTTCGGCGAACTCACCAAGGACTACATAATTGTAAACACCAAGGAATCCGAGTTCGACTATCCGGACGGAAGTGAAAATAAATACACAGAGTATGAGGGCAAACACGGCATTAAGCTGAACCTCCTCAACAGAATTCTCTATGCGATGAGAGAGGGAAGCATCAACATACTCGTGTCATCTAACATCACTTCGAACTCGAAGATTATGTACACAAGATCTGTTGTCGACAGAGTAAGGAGAATTATGCCGTATCTTTCTTACGAGGAAGATCCGTACATGACCATAATCGACGGCAAACTCTATTGGATACTCGACGCCTACACAACGAGCAGCAAGTATCCGTACTCAGAGCCGTACACCGGTGAGATCAACGGAACGAACTACATCAGAAACTCTGTCAAGGTAGTCGTGGATGCATACGAGGGCACGGTTGACTTCTACATAGTTGACGATGATGATCCGATTGCCAAGACCTACCAGAAGATTTATCCTAAACTCTTCAAGTCGTCGAGCGAGATCAGCGACGAGCTTCGCAAGCACCTCAGATACCCGAACACAATGTTCAAGATTCAGGCTGAGGTTTACACAAAGTACCACATGAACGAGGTCAAGGTCTTCTACCAAAAGGAGGACCTCTGGGATATCGCGCATCACATCTATGGCACCGAGCAGGTTCAGATGGAGCCGAGTTACTATGTATTCAATTTGCCGGATACAGAGGAAGGTGCGGAATTCATCAACATGGTTCCGTTCACACCTAAGTCCAAGCAAAACATGACGGCCATTATGATGGGCCGAAACGACGGAGACAACTACGGCCAGCTCATCGTCTACACGATGCCTAAGAACAAAAACATCTACGGACCGATGCAGATAGAGGCGCAGATAGACCAGAACCCGCAGATTTCTCAAGACTTCGCACTCTGGAAATCCTCGGGATCAACATACAAGAGAGGAGACCTCTTCGTAATACCTATCGGCACATCACTGATGTATGTCGAGCCGGTATATCTCGAAGCGTCCAACCAGGCTATTCCTGAAGTCAAGAGAGTAATTGTGGCTTACCAGGATAAGATCGCATATGAGGCGACCTTGGCAGAAGCTCTTGTAAGCCTCTTTGGCAGCAATGCCGGAGATAAGGAAAATAAGATAGACGGCGTTGATGATGGTGGCGGAGCTGCGTCTGACGATGTACAGTCGCTGATTAACAAAGCCCAGAACGCATACAACAAGGCCATTGAGGCTCAGAAGAACGGCGACTGGGAAGGCTACGGCAAATACATCAAGCAGCTCGAGAACTATCTCGGCAAACTCGCAAACGAGAGCGCTGCACCTGCAGCAGACACGAATGCAAATGCCGAAGCCGCAGCTGCAGCAGACGCGAACACTGAAGATGCAGCTGCTGAGACGGATGAAGCTGCCTAGAAAGCATAAACATTATGATTAATTTTGATTTAAACAGAATGTTGTTTACGATTGCACCGGATGAGCACGATGCCGAGACCATTAAGGCCAGGCTCATCGCTCACCCGGAGCTTAAATTTGTCTCATTTACGGGTGTGGATATGGGAGGCCACAACACGGATGAGAAGATTCCGGTTGCCGCATTCCTGGACGATATCGACAAGATGCTCAGAGACGGAGTGCAGACTGACGGTTCTTCCGTAGCCCTTCCGACAATTGCGGATCTGTCAAATGCCCGCGTGGATATAGTGCCGGATCACGATGTGAACTGGTATGTCGAATACAACTTCGACAACAGAGATTACGAGACCGGGCTTCCGACGGGAACACTCAGGATACCGTCATTCCTCAGACACAACGGAGATAAGATGGTAGGCTCGAGGATTTTTCTCAAAGACAGGATCGAGAGTTTCCTTAAAGAGCTTGAGAAATTGTTGAAGGACAATCCCTATGTTTTTGAACATATAGGCGGGATTAAAAACTTCGATGATATAGAGGAACTGGTCCTTACCAATTCGACGGAGCTCGAGTTCTGGGTCAAGACGCCGGAAGATAGGGCGGACAGACAGCAGCTTTCCATCGCACAGGAACTCAAAGAACAGTATTGGCAGAGGGTAACCGGGCCTGTGGCAACAGCGCTCGAGCAGACACTTGAGATACTCGACCACTACGGATTCGGCGTGGAAATGGGACATAAGGAGGTCGGCGGAGTCAAGGCCAAAATGGGGAACTCCGGACAATTTGACCACATTATGGAACAACTTGAGATCGACTGGAAATATTCGAATCCTATGCAGGCAGCGGATAACGAAAGCCAGGTCAAAAAAATCGTGCGCGACGTTTTCCGCATGAACAGCCTGGAGGTAACATTCCTTCCGAAGCCGATATACGGAGTTGCGGGGTCCGGAGAACACACTCATTTCGGAATTGCCGCAAGGCTCAAAGACGGAAGAACATCCAATCTCTTCGAGCCGTCGGATAAGGAAGGGGAGTTCATGAGTCCGCTCGGATTCGGAGCACTAATGGGACTTCTCAAGCACTATGAAAAGCTTTATCCGATTGTGGCGCCTACTCACAATTCGTTCCAGAGGCTCAAGCCGGGCTACGAGGCTCCGGTTTGCACGGTTACCTCGCTCGGAATGGATCACAGCACACCGTCTCGTAACAGAACGGTGTTGGTAGGTCTTGTCAGGGACCTTAAGAACCCTCTTGCTACGAGATTTGAACTGAGATCACCTAATCCGCATACGAACACCTATCTGATAATCGGCGCGACATACATGACCATGCTCGACGGCATAAGAGCGGTGCTTGAAGCGCGAAAGACCTCAACGGAACTCGAAGCGTCGATCAGCAAGAAATACGGCAGCTCCGATTTCTACCTCGAGAAAAACAGGGAGTACAGATCGGAGAGAGATATCTACAGCGACTACACTCTGGAGGAGAGGGAGAAGCTCTTCGGTAAACCGCCTGCAAATGTATGGCAGGCCTTCCTCGCATGGGGAGACGGAGATTGCCTGAAAGAAGAGGTGGCTATAATCACGGGAGGTCATGAGATCGACTGCATGATACTCCGCTCGTACCGTGCTCAGATGATACTCAAGTGGTCCATGGAATACCATGACAGATACATTCAAAACACGATGGAATTCCTGCGTGCCTGTGTCAAACTGCACGAGGATGATACCAACGAATACGATGCAAAGAATTGGGAACGGATAAGCGAACTCAAGTCGCTCATCGGTCACGAGGAAAAGGGCAGAGCTTCGCTTCTTATGAGGGCGAGGATTGCCATAGATGAAAAGAACTATTCAGAGCTCAGTAAACTCGAGCTAGAGATCGAAGAGAAACTCGATGAGCTTAGACTCGTATATGACAAATACTGCAGGAATATATTTTAAGGTAAAAGAAGATGCTGGATATTAAGAAACTTAGAGAAGATTTCGACGGAGTTAAGAAGAGAGTCGAAAGAAGAGGAAAGGGCGACTTCGGCTTGGATGCAGTGCAGGAACTCGATGTTTCGAGGCGCAAGATACTCGCTGAGGTGGAGGCTCTTAAGAATAAACAAAACACGGCTTCCAAGGAAGTTCCTAAACTCAAGAAAGAGGGCAAAGACACAACCGCTCTTTTCGCTGAGATGAAGGAACTCTCGGGAAAGATTAAGGAGCTCGATGCAGAGGTTGGCGAGATTGAAGAAAAGCTCAAGGACGTGCTGCTCGGAGTGCCTAACACACCGAATGACAAAGTGCCTGAAGGCGACGACGACAGCGACAATGTAGAGATTAGGAAAGTCGGAGAGCCTGCCGAGTTCGCATTCGAGCCAAAGGCTCACTGGGACATAGGCGAAGGCCTCGACATTCTCGACTTCGAGCGCGGCTCGAAACTCTCGGGTGCGAGATTCACGGTATACAAGGGCATGGGAGCCAAACTCGAACGCGCTCTCATTAATTTCATGCTCGATTTGCATACAGAAGAGCAGGGATACACGGAGATACTTCCGCCGTTTATGGTAGGGCGCGAGGCTATGACAGGTACGGGACAGCTTCCTAAATTTGAGGAGGATATGTACTATCTGCCTGCGGGCGATTTGTTCCTGATTCCAACTGCAGAGGTGCCTGTAACAAACCTCAGATCAAAAGAGATTATTCCGGGAGAAGAAATGCCGGTTTACTATACGGCGTATACTCCTTGCTTCCGCAAGGAGGCCGGCGCAGCCGGCAGAGACACAAGGGGTCTCATACGCCAGCATCAATTCAACAAAGTTGAGATGGTAAAGTTCGTGGCTCCGGAGAATTCGTATGACGAGCTTGAGAAACTTACTGCTGATGCAGAGGAAGTGCTCAAGAGGCTCGGCATCCCATACAGGGTAGTCATGCTCTCGACGGGCGACCTCGGATTCAGCTCGGCCATGACCTACGACATCGAAGTTTGGATGCCGAGCTACGGCAGATACGTCGAGATTTCAAGCTGTTCCAACTTCGAGGATTTCCAGGCCAGAAGAGCGAACATTAAGTTCAGAAGGGATAAAGACTCCAAGGCCGAGTTCGTACATACACTGAACGGCTCGGGCCTCGCGGTCGGCCGCACGCTCGCTGCCATACTTGAGAACTTCCAGCAGGAAGACGGCAGCGTGGCAATACCGCCGGCACTGAGACCGTATATGGGTGGTCGCGAAAAACTGTAGAAAGTAAAAAGAATAAGAATAATTGGTCCGATTTCGAGCTGAGTGCTGAAACAGGACCAATTTTTTATACTCCGACTTTTATGCGGCCTTCTTCGTCGACGCCGGTGATTCGGCCTTCTTCGGTAAGCAGATTCTGGATGTAACTGATGACCTCGAGGGTCATTATCTCGCCCGGACATACGACAGGCGTCCCCGGGGGATAGGAGATTATAGGATCGAAGAGAACTCTGCCGTCCGATTCGTATAGCGGTACGAGTTCTGCCTCAAACGGGATGTCTGTGGTTTCCGGGACGGGCGGCTCGAAGGATCGGGCTCGGCGGCTCGTATGACCTATGTCATACGAGGCAGCGATGTCGCTGAGTGCGGCGAGCAGCTTTTCGTAGTCGCTTCGCTTGTTGCCGGCACCTGTCATCAGGAGCAGATAGTCCCCATGCACCATCTCGGACACTATACCTTTATAGCGAAGCTCTTTTTCAAGGCGCTCGCCGGACACGCCGAGCCTCGCCAAACTTACATTTATTTTGGTCACATCCGGGCCTTCTCTGTAGCGGTAGAGAGGGAAGCATTCCTCGTCTCCGCTTCCCGTGCCGCGTTCGCCGCCTCCTTGAACGACGGTCAAGCCGTTTATCTTAGCGGCATTTTTATAAAAGAAATCCAGATCGCTTTTCCAGGATTTGATTAATTCTCTTCCGTGCCCGCGCATAATTTTTTCGTTAATATCAAGGCTCGTCATCAGAAGATAGGAAGGACTTGTGGACTGGAGCATGCGGAGAGCCTCAGCCACCGCATCTATATCCACTCTATCCGTGCATATATTCAGTATGGCGCTTTCGGTGAAACTCAGAAGAGTTTTGTGTGTGCTGTTTATGACTATATCTGCACCGAGTGTCTCGGCCGCGTGAGATATGTGAGGCACGAAAGCACCGTCATCTCTCGCTGCCTTCGCATCATAGTCGAAGAATTTCAGATGTGCTCCGTGCGCCTGATCGACTAAGAGCAGCATTTCATACTCGTGGGCTATGTCGGCAAGAACGGCGATGTCTGATAACATGCCGCAGTAGTTTGGACTTGTAATCAGGATTGCGGATGCATCCGGGTGCGCCTTGCAGGCATCCTCAAGTGCGTATGGAGAAATCTCCGCGGAAAGTTCATATGCCGGCTCGGTTTCAGGCTGCACATATACAGGGTTTATTCCGCCGAGGCGAAGAGCCGAGTATGCACTGTGGTGAGAGTTTCTTCCGAGAATGAGTTTGCCGCCGATCGGAACCGTAGCGAGCACAGAGGCCATAATGCCCGCACTCGAACCGTTCACCAAAAGATCTGTATGACGGACACCATAGAGATCAGCGTAATTATCCATAACACTTCTAAGCACGGACTTCGGTTGGTAGAGCGCATCCGCGCCGGGTATTTCTGTGACATCGTATTTGATGATGTCGTTCAGAAAATCTCCATAGCCGTAGCGTACGAAAATATCTCTCCGGCTTTTATGCCCGGGCATATGAAATGAAACATGATCGGTCTTTGCGTTTTCATTCAGGAAATCTGAAATTGTTTTGTTTGCTGCCATTGCTGTATGCTCCGTTGCCGGCACTGATGAATGCTCGGCTGTTGTCAATAACCCTTTTGCCTAATTATATTTTGAAAGTGCGAATATCTCAAGAATCAAAGGTCGTCTGACTGGCTATTGAGACGGCTATTAGGTACAATTACTAAAGAAGAATGAGATGCCGGAGATATCGTTATGAGTTCAAATCAGAAAATAGTAAATGCCGTGGCGGAGTACCTCGATCATATTTCAAAGGTGCTTCCTGATGATGTGGTCAAAGCACTCACGAGGCTTCGTGCGGAGGAGAAAAACAAAGCGGCCTTATCCGTATACGATACGATGTTTCGCAATATGGAGCTGGCTGAAGAACTCGGCAAACCGCTGTGCCAGGATACAGGCATAGTTCAGTTTAAGGTCGTGTGCGGGCAGGACCATCCTGCCATAGGCGAGATAGGAGAATCGCTTAAGGAAGCCGTAATCAAGGCTACAAAAGAGGCTCCGCTAAGACCTAACTGCATTGAAACTTTTGATGAGATAAATACCGGTGACAACACCGGAACGGGAGCGCCTACGATCTGGTGGGACATAGAACCCGGACGAAGCGACCTCGAGATATATGTGTACCTTGCGGGTGGCGGCTGCTCACTTCCGGGGATTGCCAAAGTGTTCATGCCGGGGCAGGGTTACGAAGTGATAGCACCGTTTGCAGCGGAGCGAGTCACGGAGATGGGGCTCAATGCCTGTCCTCCGCTGTTTGTCGGAGTGGGCATCGGCAACTCCATAGAGACTGCAGCGATGAACTCAAAACTTGCACTCATGCGAGACATCGATTCGTCAAATGACAATCCAAACGTGGCCGCGCTTGAAAAGGAACTTGAAGAGAAACTGAATTACATCGGGATAGGTCCACAGGGCCTGGGAGGCAGCAGCTCGGTTATGGGTGTTAACATCGTAAACACGGTGCGCCACCCGGCAACCCTCGCGGTGGCTGTCAGCTTTGGATGCTGGTGCCACAGAAGAGGAGTTATCAGCTTCGATAAAGACCTCAATTACAGTTCAAAGACTCACACGAAATTCGCGAAGTAATTTGATAAGAATCGCCAGAAGAAACTGATTAAAAACTATCGAAAAATGATCGAAACCATTAACGAAAAAAAGGTAATAACGACACCGGTAACAGACGAAGACATAAGAAGCCTTAAGGCGGGAGATGTGTTTTATCTGACGGGAGATGTGCTGACAGGCAGAGATGAAGTGCACAAAAAAACGCTTCGTGAGGCCGGAGGCTTTCCTGCCGATCTAAGGGGCGGGGTGATTTATCATGCCGGTCCTATCGTAAGAGAGAAGGAGGACGGAAGTTTTGAGATGGTCTCGATAGGACCAACCACATCCATGCGAATGGAGGACTTTGAGCCTGATTTCATTAAAAAAACAGGTGTAAAGATTATAGTAGGCAAAGGCGGAATGGGGGATAAAACTGCAGAAGCCTGCAAGGAACTGTGTGTCATCCACTGCGCCGCACCCGCAGGATGCGCCGTCATCGGAGCCGCTTCAGTAAAAGAAATAAGCGGGGTCTATTGGCCTGAACTCGGAATGCCGGAAGCTGTCTGGCATCTTAAGGTCAGGGAATTCGGCCCGCTTATAGTTACAATCGACTCCGAGGGCTGCAATTATTACAAAGAAAAGAAGAGAGAATATACAGCCCGCAGAGTCGAAATGTTATCCGAATCAGAAACGAAGTGACAGGCAGCTCAGACCGCCGTCAATCTTTCTGAACTCCGAAGTATCAACATTGATTACTTTATAGCCCGCATCCTCGACTGCTTTTTGAACAGCGGGATATCCGAGAGGGACTATGACAGTCCCATTCATCCATATACAGTTGGCGCCGTAGGCTTCGTCCTCCGGAACCACGATCTTTTCATAGCCGTCAAAGTCCGGCTTATCTATGAACTCTCCCGAAACGAGCATTTTGTTATTTTCTATGTAATTGACACCGGTCTTGAGGTGCAGCACGTCCGAAAGAGGCACGGCCTTGACCTCGTATCCGTACGAACCGAAGAACTCGGCAAACTGCTTAATGCCTTCTTCGTTCGTCCTTGCAGAGACTCCGACATAGAAAGTATCTCCGACTTTCATAACATCGCCACCTTCGAGTGTGCCCGGTTCCTTGATATATCCGATTTGGTCTTCCGAATAGAACTCCTTTATGGCAGGAATGATGAACTCAGTCTCACCGTTTCTGCTTCCCGCACCCAGGTTAGTGATGATGGCGCATTTTTCGGATAAAACCGCCACATCCTCCACGAAGCAGGAGTCAGGGTATTCTTCAAGAGCAGGGAGGACCATAACATCCACGCCTGTAGATTTCAGAGCCTCGATGTATGCCGCGTGTTGTTCGAGTGCCTTTTCGTATATAGGCTGTCCGAGCTCCGGCGCCGAAGTGATCCCGTCTGTTATCTTTGAACAAGGGGTTCTGACTATTGTATGTTTAAACATTATTAACTCCAATCTGCTTGATTACTAATGTCTGTCGCTTTGCGCCAGTTTTTTCTCGAGCCTGCCTACCGCCTTGGACAGTCCGAATACGAGTATGAAATAAACTACCGCAACGGACATAAGCGTAAAGTACGGCGACATAGTCCTGCTTCTTACCAGATCTCCCGCACGGGTCAGATCCACTACGGATACCATACCCACTATGGAAGTCTCCTTGAGAACGGCAATGGCCTCGTTACAGAGAGCAGGCAGGATGTTCTTAATTGCCTGAGGAAGAACTATCAATTTGAGAGTCCCTATCTGGCTGAGTCCGAGAGACCTTCCGGCCTCCGTCTGACCTTTATCCACAGAACCGATTCCGGCCCTGATAACCTCAGATACGTATGCACCCGAGTTGATGCCGAAAGCCAGGCAGCAGACGAGGACCTTGTTCGGGAAACCGCTCATGACTATGAATGTCATGATCATCAGCTGTATGGCCAGAGGCGTTCCCCTCATTACTGCTACATACGCCGAACAGAACCTGTCGAGAGCCATCAAACATCTTGCGCCAAACGTAGTCTGACGCTTATCCCTGGCGTTTTCAGCCAGGGAGTGCACGAAGGATACAATTACGCCGAGGATTATACCTATAATAGCCGCAACTACTGTGATTATCAGGGTGTTCTTAAAACCCTCGACGAAAATCTTGTACCTGTTATCTCTTATAAAAGTCTTTAAAAAACCTTGCTTTAGTAATTCAAACAAATCTTATCTCCGATCTTTAACTTATGATTATTTGCGGTCTGCGACCTACAGTTTGGATGCTTCCTCGCTGTGCTTGACGTAGAACTTCTCGATTGAACCGTCATCGATAAGCGGCTGAACTATCTCATCAACCTTAGCGAGCAATTCCGCATCGCCTTTCTTCATAGCAACGCCAATCTGCTCAACATCAGCTTCTTTGCCGTCAGCATACTTAACAGGGAAGCATTTGAACGCATCGCCGTTGGCTTTTACGAGGTTCTCTGCAAGTACCGAGTCACATACGACAGCTCCGAGGGTTCCGCTCTTAAGCTCGCTTGCAGCGTCCGGCAGAGCCTTATACTGCTTGTTGTTATCGATTGTGGATTTGCCCTTCAGCACGCCGTTGTTGATTTCTTCTTCCATCAGGAAGTCTCCGGTCGTTCCGAGGTGGGTTCCGACATTCTGACCTGCGAGATCGTCCATCGTCTCAAACTTGCTGTCTGCCGGCACTACCATGTACTGCTGAACTGTTGTGTAAGGAACGCTGAAATCCATCTCTTCCTTACGCTCATCCGTTATTGTGATGCATGCCAGCGCGAGATCGGCATCTCCGCTTGCGAGTGTGGCCGGAATTGTGTCGAATGCGATGTTCATGATTTCAAGCTCAACACCGAGTGCCTCGGCAATCTTATTTGCGATTTCGATGTCAACACCTGTAGGTTCTCCGTTTGCACCGATGTATTCGAAAGGCGCCCATGCTGCGTCCGTGCAGACTACGAGTTTGCCTGCTTCCTGAATAGCTGCGAGTTTGCCGCCGCCTTCACTTCCTTCGCTACCTGCATCGCTGCTGCTTGATCCGCCGCCGCATGCCGCGAGTGAGAATACCACAAGTATGCTGATTGCGCAAACTGTCAATTTCTTAAGTAATGTATTTTTCATTTCTAACCTCCGAGTTTATATATTGTTTTTCCTTGAATTCTATTTTTGATTACTGATTATCTATAACGTTTCTGATGTATTCAATCTGCTGTCTTACAGAGGCGCAGCT
>JAFREV010000172.1 GCA_017434685.1 Mogibacterium sp. | reverse complement strand
GGAGGTGATAGGTATGAGCAACTATGAATTGCTTATGGCCATGTTGGCCGTAACAGGAATAGTTATCTCTCTATTAAGAAAGTAACCGCTTGAGCTGGAACCTCAAACGGTTACAATGAAATTAACTTTTCATAAACCCGGAGGTCACCGCTGTATGGTTCTCTCCTTGTCTGTATTTTATACTACGTAAGATGCAGATTGCAAGCGAGAGTTATTCGCTGAGATTTTCCTCGTATTCGCGCTCCTGTTTTCTGAGCTGTGCATCCATCATCAGATCCTGCTCTGCAGCAATATCTTCTTCGATTTTCTTGATGCGTCTCTGAGCGACTTTCTGCTCTCTTATTCCTTCCTTGGCTTTGGCCAGGGCTCTCTTTTCCTCTTCCTGAGCTTCTTTGAGTTTCTCTTCGTTTCCGGTTATGAAACTCGGTCGTATATATTCAATTGTAAATGACTGTATGATTCTTCTGATACCGAACACTGTCATTGCAAGTCCGATGAGCAATAAGACAGGTACTCTGAATATTAATGTGTTAAAGAACATATATGTTCCGAGTATTATCATTGCGGAACTGATAACCATACTGAGTCTCTGCTCTCTTGCTATGTGCGTTACATCGAGCCAATCTGCTCTGAATGTCATGACGCCTTCTATAAGAAGGACGATTCCGAACAAAGTAAGTGCGACCGTATCATCGGTTATCTGTCCGCTTATAACAACGAGACCGAGTATGAACAGAATAATTCCGTCCTTGGTAAGAGTGATGCCCACTTCTTCTCTTTCGAAATCAGCTCTTATTCCTATGATAATCTCGATGATACCGAGGAGAATCAAAACAATGCCCAGCACAAACGCCACGGACAAAAAAGCCGCGCTTGAGTTTGCTACACAGAATATTCCGGCTGCCGCCATCGCCGCACTTGCGATAAGCATTAATGTTCTCATTAGTTCCTCCTTGTATGCACCGCCTAATACTAACACGCGAGCGGTCCTGTTTCAAGAAACATAAACTATTATAAATGAAAAGACCGCAGCCTGAGCGCGAGCATCAGCGACTACTTGCAACTGCGGTCTTTATTTATAATCTGTTACAGATCGTAGCCTGCGTGGAACGCTTTCTTGTTGAGGTCTACGAATTTAGGTTTTACATTGGCCTCGATCTCTGCATCCCAGTCGATATCGTCGAGTCCGCCCATGGACTTGACGAGGGCGCCGAGAAGAACGATGTTCATCGCTTTCGGATTGCCGAGCTCTGTTGCAATCTCAGCTGCCTTAAACGCGTGCACGTCGCAGATGCCTTTAAGGTGCTCGATGATGCCCTCAGGATATTCTGCGTTGCCGAGGTTTACCGGAACCGGCTGAATGCGGAAATCGTTGATGACCATCGTTCCGCCTATCTTGAGATGATCGAGCCATCTGAGCGCTTCCATCTCTTCAAATGCCACGATTACATCCGCGGAACCTTTGCCCACGATTGGTGAATAAACTTTATCTCCGTATCTGACCTGAGTGGATACCGAGCCGCCCCTCTGGGACATTCCGTGAATCTCGCTCATCTTTACATCGTAGCCTGCCTTCATCAGACCGCTGGTCAGTATTTTACTTGCCAGGATCGTGCCCTGTCCGCCTACTCCTACCAGGAGGATATTTTTTACTTCACTCATTATCTTGTCACCTCCTCAATAGCATCGAATGGGCAAACCTGCCTGCAGACTGTGCAGCCGTTGCAGCTTGTGTAGTCCACCACGACATTGTCCTTGGTTGAGATCAGTGCCGGGCAACCCGTCTTGACGCACATCTTGCAGTTCTTGCACTTGTCCTGATCGATTACGCACTGCGTCTTGTGCAGTGTCGGGAACTCGTCGAGATCCTGTTGGCTGAACTTCTTGAGTACGCAAGGCCATCTCGTGATAAGCACCGTAGGCTCATCCTTGGCGAGCAGCTTATCGAGGGCGGCATTGGTCTCTTCGAGATTGTTAGGATTTACCGTGATGATGTTTTCATCCTTTACTCCGATGGATTTGCAGAGCGCAGGGATATCTACCTCAGGCGCTTCTTTGCCCATGAGAGTAAATCCCGTGCCCGGGTTCTGCTGGTGACCTGTCATTCCCGTAATACGGTTGTCCAGGATAATCGAGAGATTGCTTCCGCTGTTGTATACAGCATCCATCAGCGAGTTAACTCCGGTGTGGAAGAAGGTCGAGTCCCCGATTACCGAAACGACCTTTGTATCCTTTCCTGCATCCTTGAGTGCGATTGATGCGCCATGACCCTGCGAAATGGATGCGCCCATGCAGATGGTTGTATGCACTGCGTTAAGCGGCGGTGCCATTCCGAGAGTGTAGCATCCGATGTCTCCCGTAATCATGATGCCTTTTCTCTTGGAGAGGCAGTAGAACAGTCCTCTGTGTGGGCAACCCGCACAAAGAGCCGGAGGTCTTACGACCGTAGCCATATCGCTCTTGTATGTATCAGGCTCTACGCCTAGGAAGGCCTTTCTTACGATGTCCGTGTTGAGTTCATCGTATTTAGGAATTACATCCTTGCCTATGCAATCGATGCCGAGCATCTTAACATGCTCTTCGATATACGGATCCATCTCCTCTACGATGTATACCTTGTCGACCTTGCTGCAGAAATCTTTGATCAGATCATCCGGCATCGGGAAGGTCAGACCGAGTTTCAGATAGGATGCTCCATCCTCGAAGATTTCCCTCGCATACTGATAGGAAACTCCCGATGTGATGACTCCGATCTTCGTGTCGTGCATCTCGACTCTGTTGAATTCGCAGTTGTTTGAAAATTCCTTTGCTGCGGCAATCCTGTCTTCGAGCGTGGCTCTGAGAACCTTTGCGTTTGCCGGAGCCGTTACGTACTTTTTAATCTTAGGCTCGTAATCCGGCACTGCGGCCTCTTCTCTGTCGCCCAGTTCCACTATGCCCTTGGAGTGGCATGTTCTGGTGGTGACATGGAAAAGAACAGGCATGTCGAATTTCTCTGAAAGCGCAAATGCTTTCTTCATGAAGTCCTTGGACTCCTGGCTGTCTGCCGGCTCGAGCATCAGAAGTCTGGCTGACTTGGCCGTGTTTCTGTTGTCCTGCTCGTTCTGAGAACTGTGCTGACCCGGATCGTCTGCGACTACCATTACGAAGCCGCCTGTTACACCTGTATAGGCAAATGTGAAAATCGGATCTGCCGCAACGTTCATTCCTACGTGCTTCATGGCACAGAAGGATCTGACGCCTGCGATTGATGCGCCGATAGCCGCCTCAGTGGCTACTTTCTCGTTAGGTGCCCACTCTGAATATACGGAATCTCCGTACTGAGGCATGTTCTCGAGAATCTCGGTGCTCGGTGTTCCCGGATATGCCGAAGCAAATCTCGCGCCGCCTTCATAAGCTCCGCGAGCGGTCGCTTCGTTACCGGACATGATTACTTTCATAAATCACTCCTCCTACAAAATAAAAATGCCCTTACGCCATCGTCACTTTTCGGGGCCGATAAACCCGAAAAGAGTGCATTGTTTATTGTATTGATAATTATACAATTTGAACTTCCCTTATTTCAATTATTTACTCTGATAATCCACGCATTGCTGGCGGTCAAGGAAGAAATGAATGCCCGGCGACGAATCCTTCCATCTGTCGGTCTGAAAACCGTTGGCGGGCTCGATCCATTTGCCTACTTCGTAATAGAAGTCCGGATCCACCGTCGACTGCGCCCAGGTGTAATTCTCCGTCTCATCTATGCTCGTTATCTTGAGAACTTTGACTTTGGATACGCGCCCTGTCTCGAGCGTTGCCATGCAACGCTCGGCATCGCGTGGAACGAGCATCATAACCACCCTGAGATCTGTGCAGCACTTCCACGCGATGAAGGCTTCGCCTTTCTCAGGGCAGCGCATTTTATACCACTTCGTATCGTCATCAATTATGACCTTGTCCTGATTGATCGCATCCTCAAGTACGGATGAGTATATATTGGCTCCTCTGAGGTCGATGTCCGTCATATCCTGAAATCTGAAACTGCATCCTCTGGCATTGCATCCGCAAAGCTTCATACCGACCAGTTCGTTATCATAGAAAGCTACATTATCCATATTCGAGCCGCTGAAGTCCGTACCCCTCAGGTCACATTTCTCAAATGTCGCCCGCGACAAATCAAGCCCCGTCATATCCCATCCGGCCAGATTGAGTCCGCGGAATATGCAGTGCCTGAAATCGAGGCTGACTCCCTCCGTCCTTTTTTCAAGTTCGGCTTTGAGCTCCTCCTCACTCTCTACGCGCCTCTTATCGCTATCCGGAATCGGCACATAAGCTTCATTCTCTTTTATAAAATCCAATTCGCTCGATGTGAAATTCATCAATTTAATTGTATCACAAAAGCGGCTCCGCCGAATGAAGCGAAGCCGTTTTCGATTATTGTTTTTTATATCGGTGTCGAGTATTTGTTCACCCGATTATTGTACCGACATTGAGTATTTATTAAGTGTTTTTTCGGCATCGAGTAAATGTTCGTCGATTATTATATCAATAAGTTGTTGAGACTATTACTCGTTTGAAGCTGCAGCCTTATTTGTGTTAGCTGATTCCGGGATTCTGTATGTGCCCTCTCTTCCTCTGATGAATACGAGAGTACCGATGAGCAGGACAAGTCCTACTACGAGAGCGATTACAGGTCCGTTTGTGAATCTGGCAATTACGTAAGAGATTGCGGATACAGCAGCTACTGTGGTTGCGTAAGGCAGCTGAGTCGACACGTGTGATACGTGGTTGCAGTTAGCACCGGCGGAAGCCATGATTGTGGTATCCGAGATCGGTGAGCAGTGGTCGCCGTATACAGCACCTGCCATACAAGCTGCAATGATAGGTGTTGAGAGCTCCGGATGTGTCTCTGTGATTGCAAGTCCGAGCGGAATGAGGATTCCGAATGTTCCCCATGATGTACCGGATGCAAATGCAAGTACACAGGCAATCAGGAAGAGTGCTGCCGGGATAATGCCTACTACGGCGCCCTTCATGTTCTCTACGAGTCCGCTTACATAGTCAGCGAGGCCCAGGCTGTCTGTCATGGATTTAAGTGTCCATGCGAGTGTGAGCACCAGGATAGGTGAAGACATGTCCTTCATGCCCTCAGGGATGCAGCTCATGCATTCGCTGAAGCTGATAGTTCTTCTGATCATATAGTATATAACGATGAGTACGAGTGCCACGAGGCCGCCCATCGAAAGTCCTATTGACGCATCGGAATCTGAGAATGCTGTAACGAAGTTTGCTCCGCTGAAGAATCCTCCTGTGTATACCATTCCGAGTACGCAGCTTACTACGAGTACAACTACCGGGAATACAAGGTCGAGCACGATGCCCTGATCGCTTCCTTCCTCTGCAGCATCTGCTGCTCCGGCGTTTTCGTCGTGAACTGTGAAGAGATCGTCGTTCTCGACTGCGTTCATTTCAAACCTCGCCATTGTGGCGTAGTCGAATTTCATAACTATAAGCGCAACCATCATAACGAGTGTAAATATCGCATAGAAGTTGTAAGGGATGCACTTGATGAAGAGTGAGATTCCCTGTCCTTCGCCTGCGAAGCTCGATACTGCAGCCGCCCATGAAGATACAGGTGCGATGATGCAGACAGGAGCTGCTGTTGCGTCGATGATGTATGCGAGTTTAGCTCTGGATACTTTGAAGTTGTCAGTTACCGGCTTCATAACGCTGCCTACTGTCAGGCAGTTGAAATAGTCGTCTACGAAGATGATGACTCCGAGAATCATAGTTGCGAGTTCTGCGGCCACTCTGGATTTAACCTTTTTGAGAGCCCAGGCTCCGAAAGCTTTTGATCCTCCGGACAGGTTCATCATTGCTACGATAATTCCCAGGATTACCAGGAAGATAAGAATACCTACATTCCACGGATCTGAAAGAGCTGCGATGATTCCGTATTTAGTCTCTTCGTCAACCTCATGATAAAGAATGTGGGTGAGAATACCGTCGAAGTCCGCTCCGGCATAGAGAATAGCGCCGGTGAGCACGCCCAGGAAGAGCGAGCTGTAAACTTCTTTTGTGATAAGCGCCAATACGATGGCGATAAGCGGCGGCAGAACCGCCCAAGCTGTTGCATATAATGCAGGTGCATTTTCCATAAAGCTACCTCCGTTCTTATAAAGAAAAAATCCATGAATAACGCTTGAACGCATCATGGACCAGGTAACTTCCCTTATACCATGATAGCTCTCCACTTGCGTGACAGTCCGGCGCATCTTATTACGCCGTCCCAGGATGTGCAGTTTGGGTTTCTGACATCCTTCGGCGGATCATCCTTTCGCGGTGCTGAGTTCCCATTCTCTGCGAACCGCTACTCTTAATCTCCGCGACCTCTATCGGGTCAGGTGTTATTCATTTGTTTTGACTATCCAATAATAATGGGATATCGTGGCAATGTCAACTTTTTTGTTGATTCTTCACAAATCGTTCTGCAGTTTGCGGCATTTTTTTAATGCAGTACACATTTGGCAAGGTGCAGCGATTACATAAATCGGCAATTCGGCCGCTGCTTTACAATGATTACAATTGGCAGTTACTGAGCGCTGTACTGCAGCGTCTGTATGACATCTCTTGCGATAGGACCGGCAACTGCCGATCCGCCGCCTCCGTTCTTGACCCATACGACAAACGCGTACGGTGCTTCCTCATCATCAGTGAATCCGACAAACCACGCATCCGAATCATCCCCGCCCGTCTCGGCGGTACCGGACTTGGCATACAGATCCATGCCCGGATAATTGTCTTCTCCGTAGTTTTCGACCACATTATTTTTCATCATATCTTTGAGAGTCGATGCCGTGGATTCATCTATATATCTGCCCAGGCTTTTCGCTCCTCTTATCTCGTCAATAAACGAAGTATCTTTGATGAGTGTCGGCTGCACAGGTTCTCCTCCGTTTGCAATGGCTCCCATATATACCATCATCGTGCACGGATTTACCAAATCCTGAGATTGGCCTATGCCTGACCAGCTGAGTCTGACATCGTCGTCCGTCGGGAACTTAAAAGATCCCGCGGCTGTTTCTATTCCGTCGAAAGAAAGCGGCTCCGAAAGACCTGTCTTTTTTGCATATTCTTTCATAGTCTTGCCGCCGATTTCTCTTGTGAGTGCACCAAAGGCTCCGTTGCAGGAAACAGCAAGCGCTTCTCTGAAGTCCACTTCTCCGTGCTCATACACATCCGTAAAATCTACGCCGTGGAATTCATTTACACCGTCGCAGTCGAAAGTGAACTCTCCGAGGTCCGAAAGATTATCTATCGCAGCGGCAGCGGTCACGAGTTTGAACGTCGAGCCCGGCGTCATCTGTCCGAAGAGGAAATTGTTGAAGTAGTATGCTCCCTCATCATCCGGCGCACCTTCATAAGGATCGAAGGAAGGTGTGCTTACCATACAGACAATCTCACCTGTCTTCCAATTATATACACCTACGGTTCCCGTTCTTCCGCCAAGAGCATTATATGCCGCTTTGTTGGCCTCGGCGTCAATCGTAAGTCTAATCGTTTTTCCGTTCGAACTTGTATCGTATGTTCCGTTCAGTATGTCATATCCGATAAGGTCTCCGGCAAACATATTTATTGCTCCCGATGAAATGTTGCCGGTCGTGTCTCCTACCGCGTGAATCGTTGAAACCCTCGTGGTCCAATCATCAGAGTATTCGAGACCGTCCGGTGTGCAACGGAGCAGAAGCTCATCGTTTCTGTCGAGAACCGTTCCTCTGTTTATCATTCCGTCGGTGAAAATCTGGGTGTTTCCGTAGAATCCCGCCCACTTGCTTCCGTCTTTAACGAATCGGTAAGTAAACAAGCCGACTCCCGCAAAGAGAACGAGTGCAATTGCGAGACATATCCATGCTCTTCTTTCCTGTTTTCGCATGTCTACTCCTCCTCTCCCTGCACTGCAAGACTGGCGTCTCGCCTCATATCGGAAGCCTTAAAATATGCAAGCATCGCCCAAGATGCGAGCATACTCGTTCCTCCTGTGGAAATAAACGGGAATGTAACACCGGTCAGAGGGAACAGGTCCACTGCACCGAACACATTAAGTATGGTCTGTACCATAAGCATCGTGGCAGCCCCGCACGCACATATTGTATAGAAAGTGGAGCGCCCTGCGACTATGCTCATCACGGCAAATATCGATAGTGTGATTATGCAGAGTACGAGAAGCACCGCTATGATAAGCCCCCACTCTTCCATTACGAAGCCGAATACAAGGTCGGTATTGGATGCGACTACACCTTTAAGTCCGCCGTTGCCCGCGCCGAGTCCGAGAAGACCGCCGCCCGCTCCGAATGACATCGTCCTCGTCTGCTGGTAGCCGCCGTTATTCATTATTTCCGGGTCCCAGACATGGCCCCATGTGGCAAATCTTGCAGCAACATGCGGCTTGAACTTAAGAACCATGAGACCCATCGCTCCTGCTCCTACACCTGTTAACATCATCCTCGAAAAGTCTCCGCTTCGGAGGAAAGATACCACCAGATAGGTTGCAAAGAATATGAGCGCTGTTCCGAAGTCGTTCATCAGCGCAAGGCAGCCCAGGCAGTAGAGTGAAAAGAGTGCGTACATTATGGTGTTTCTCTTGTCATAGAGTTCCTCAAGAGTACCCGCGCCTATTGCTATAAATGCAATCTTTACTATCTCGGACGGCTGCATCTGAAGATTTCCGATCGATACCCAGTTGGTAGCTCCGAATTCCGCGCGCCCGAATACGAGATTTATGAACAGTGCGATTATAGCGAGAACCAACAAGATCGGGCGCAGTTTTCTGGTGCGCTCGAGGTCCCTCAGGTATATGCACATGAATATCATCAGACCCACTCCGAGGAGTATGGCCACAAGTTCCTTAAAAGTATTTGTCGGATCGAATGAAGTGGTGACGGCAAGGTTGATTGTGGACATGAAAAACGCAATCATCTCCATCTCAAATCCTTTTCTGCCCATAGCTTTGAAGAATGTAACATATCCCCACATCACAACCGAAAGAATCACAAAAGATGCGATGGCGGAGACGGTAATTTCCTCGCCCATTCCGAGCACGAGTTGGACTATGGTCATTGCCTGGAAAAGAGTGATGGCCAGCAGTATCTTCCACGGTGCCACAGGCTCCTTATCCATTTTTCTCATTACTTCATTATTATGTGTCTCTTCAAGACTCGGCGGAGTCACCGTCGAATAGACGCCGCCCATTACAATTTCGTCTCCCGGGCCTATCAGATAACGCTTGCTCGGATCGAGCTGCCTGCCGTTTACAAAGCTTCCGTTATGCGAATCCAGGTCTTTCAGCGTCCACCGCTCATCATCATATCTGCTTAAAATAGCCTGATTGTTTGAAACTGTGGCAAGCGGGATATTGATGTCTGCGGACTTCGACCGCCCTACTACATTTTCCCAGTGAGTGATAGGAAAACTTCCGCCGT
>JAFREV010000171.1 GCA_017434685.1 Mogibacterium sp. | reverse complement strand
GGGAATCCGTCGAGCAGATATCCGTTCTTGCAATCATCCTGCATGAGTCTGTCCTTGACGAGATCAACTACGAGCTCATCAGGTACAAGCTGTCCGGAGTTTGTGTACTCCTGAGCTTTTTTACCAAGTTCGGTACCTGCTTTGATGTTCGCACGGAAGATGTCTCCGGTTGAAATCTGAGGTACTCCGTATTTTTCTACAAGCCTTATGGCCTGAGTGCCTTTGCCTGCACCCGGAGGCCCTAACAATACTGCTCTCACTGTATTCTCCTATTCTGCTCTCATATCTGTTGTATTGAGCAACACTCTGAGAAAAGAGTGGTAGGCCGCCGGCACTTAGCGATTGACGAGTCGAAGACGAAGTCAGAGCTTAGTACCGCTGCGAGCCGG
Organism: Mogibacterium sp.; assembly: GCA_017434685.1. Lineage (GTDB taxonomy): Bacteria > Bacillota > Clostridia > Peptostreptococcales > Anaerovoracaceae > Crickella. The sequence goes on along the minus strand of JAFREV010000171.1, from coordinate 4,243 downwards.
ACCGAGCGCGAGCTCGCTCTTTTCGAAGAGTCGTTGCTCACATACTCTTTGTTATTACTTCAGGAAGCCCTGATAGTTTCTCATAAGCATCTGGTTCTCAAGCTGCTGGACGATATCCAGTGCTACTCCGACCATAATCAGGAGTGATGTACCGCCGAACGCGAAGTTGAACGGTGTGAACACGCTCACGATTGTCGGAAGTGTTGCTACTGCTGCCAGGAAAACTCCTCCTGCCATGCAGAGCCTGCTCATGATTCTTGACAGGTATTCTACTGTTGCTACTCCCGGTCTGATTCCCGGAATAAATCCGCCGTTCTGTCTCATCTGATCTGCAACATCTGCCGGGTTGAACATAATTGCAGTGTAGAAATATGTAAAGAACACCGTGAGTAGGATGTTCAGGATTGCATATACCCACACACCCGGGTTGCCCGATGGCGACAGATACTTTGTTACGAAATCCGTAAATTCCGTGTTAGGGAAAAAGTATGTAATTGTCAACGGGAACTGCAGCAGTGAGATGGAGAAGATGATAGGGATAACGCCTGCCTGATTCACCTTCATAGGAATGTGAGTCGACTGGCCTCCATACATCTTGCGTCCTACTACACGCTTAGCATACTGAACCGGAATCTTTCTTACACCCTGCTGCATCTCGATGATTGCCATCGTTACGAGTACAGCTGCGATGAGCAGAACTATTACGGCTACGATGCTTACAGCTCCGTCTTTGACCTGTGCTGCTACACTTCTGATAGCCGACGGCAGTCTTGCGACGATACCGCCGAAGATTATCATTGAGATACCGTTTCCGATACCGTACTCATTAATCTGTTCACCCAGCCACATCAGGAACGCAGTACCTGCGGTCAGCACTATTACGATGGTGATTGTGCTGAATACACTGTGGTCGGTAACTGCATTTCTGAACAGACCGATCGTCAGACCAACAGCCTGGATAAGTGCCAGGACTACGGTCATATACCTCGTAATTGCAGCCATTTTCTTGCGGCCTTCTGCTCCCTCACGAGCGAGACGCTCGAAATACGGGAACGCTATCGTAAGAAGCTGGATGATAATCGAGGCTGTGATGTACGGTGTGATACCCAGAGCAAATATTGTGAAGTTACTGAAGGCACCACCCGAGAACAGATCGAACAAGTCCAGCAGTCCGGTCTCTCCGGAAAACATCTGCGCAAGATAATCTCTATCGATATTCGGAACCGGGATATTGGATCCGATTCTGTATACCAGCAGCATCAGAAGCGTGAAGATAATTTTCTGTCTTATCTCCGTGATTTTCCATGCTTTAGAGAATGTCTTCACAAATTCCATCAGATAACCTCTGCCTTTCCGCCTGCCTTTTCAATCTTTTCGGCAGCGCTCTTGCTGAATTTAGCAGCCTTGACAGTGAGTTTCTTTTCGAGCTCACCATTGCCGAGAACCTTTATTCCGTCGAGTGCTTTCTTAACGATGCCCTTCTCCATGAGAGCGGCAGCGTCTACTGTAGCGCCGTCGTCGAATTTATTGAGATCCTTGACATTGATTTCTGCGTATTCTTTAGCCCATTTGTTGTTGAAGCCTCTCTTAGGGAGTCTTCTGTAGAGTGGCATCTGACCACCCTCAAAACCCAGTCTGACTCCGCCGCCCGATCTTGAGTTCTGACCGTTCATACCTCTGCCGGCAGTTGTACCCTGACCGGTTCCCTGGCCGCGGCCGATTCTCTTAGGCGCTTTTGTGGAGCCTTCCGGCTTTTTAAGTTCATGAAGTCTCATGGTCTTAGCCCTCCTTACAGCTCTTCTACTTTGAGCAGATGTGATACCTTGTTGATAGCTCCTCTTGTTGCCGGGGAATCCTCAATCTCTACAGAGTGATTGAGTTTTCTCAGGCCAAGAGCCTCAACGGTCTTTCTCTGCTTAGGCTGGCAAGCGATAGGGCTCTTAACGAGTGTGATTTTAAGTTTAGCCATTTCTCTTGCCTCCTATCCGATAATTTCTTCCGGTGTTTTACCACGGCGCTTTGCAACTTCCTCAACGGTTGTCAGGTTCTTGAGACCTTCCATTGTTGCTCTTGCCATGTTGCCGGTGTTGCTGGTTCCGAGGGATTTAGCTCTTACATCCTTGATGCCTGCTGCCTCGAGTACTGTACGCACGGATGAACCTGCGATAACACCTGTACCCTTAGCGGATGGCATGATGAGAACCTTTCCCGCTCCGAACTCACCTACAGTCTGGTGAGGAACTGTGGTTCCTACTGTAGGAACGTATATCATTTTCTTCTTGGCATCCTCGGTTGCCTTTCTTACAGCCTCAGGAATCTCGATAGCTTTGCCGAGTCCCATGCCTACGTGACCTTCGCCGTCGCCTACAACTACTGTGACGGAGAATCTCATGTTACGTCCGCCCTTTACAGTCTTGGCTACACGTCTGATGTCAACGATGTTTTCTGTAAGCTCGAGCTTGGATGCGTCTACTTTACTCTGCATTCTGCTCCTCCTTTAGAATTTCAGGCCGGCTTCGCGTGCTGCGTCTGCGAGTTCCTTAACTCTTCCGTGGAAGAGGTATCCGCCTCTGTCAAAGCACACTTCCTTGATGCCCTTAGCTACAGCTTTCTCTCCGATCGATTTTCCTACGAGCTTGGCAGCTTCTTTGTTGCCGCCGTAGAAACCCTTCTTGTTGATGTCCTTGTCGAGTGACGAAGCACTTACGAGGGTTGTGCCGTTAACATCATCGATAATCTGCACCGAGATGTTGGCGTTCGATCTGAATACGCACATTCTTGGTTTCTCAGGAGTTCCGAAAACGTTTTTGCGAACTCTTGCATGTCTTTTGAGTCTCTGATCATTTCTGCTTTTGTCTGCCATTTTCTTTCCTCCTTTCTTTAACCTGCACTAGCTACGGCGCTCTTGCCTTCCTTCTTCTTGATGACTTCTCCCTCGTAGAGGATTCCCTTACCCTTATATGGCTCCGGCTTTCTCCAGGCTCTGATGTCTGCTGCGTAGTTGCCTACGAGAGCTTTATCGATGCCTTTAACTACGATGGTGTTTGCATCAGGAGCTTCTGTTGTAATTCCTTCTGGATCTGTGAGCTCGATCGGGTGTGAATATCCGAGCTTGAGGACGAGTTTGTTGCCCTGCTTTGCTGCGGAGTAACCAACACCTACGATGTTGAGTTTCTTTTCAAATCCGTTTGTAACTCCCTCTACCATGTTTCTGATGAGTGAGTTAGCCAGACCGTGCTGCGATCTGTTTTCTCTTGTGTCATCAGGTCTCGAAACGCTGAGAGTTCCGTCTTCGATCTTGATCTGCATATCAGCACCGATCTTGGAGCAGAGCTCGCCCTTAGGTCCCTTTACCTTGATAACGTTTCCATCTTCTACCGTTACTTCTACGCCGGCAGGGATGGCTACTGGTCTTAAACCTACTCTTGACATAGTCTACCTCCTACCAAACGTAACAAATAACTTCTCCGCCTACTCCCAGTTTACGAGCTTCCTTATCGGTGATAACACCCTTGGAAGTCGAGAGAATGGCTACTCCGAGTCCTCCGAGAACGTTAGGCACCTTGTCTGCCTTTGCGTAAACTCTGAGTCCCGGTTTTGAAATCTTCTTTATTCCGTAGATTGTCTTCTCACGGTTTGGGCCGTATTTTAGATCTACTTTGATTGTTCCCTGAGCATTGTCGGAAACTACTTCATATCCGCTGATGAATCCCTCGTTGAGAAGAATCTCTGCGATCGACTTCTTCATCTTTGAAGCCGGAATGTCAACTGTAGGATGTCCTGCTGTGTTGGCATTTCTGATTCTTGTCAGCATATCTGCAATTGGGTCTGTCATTGACATAACAGTGTGTTCTCCTTTCTTTAAGCGGTTTCCCCGAAGGGACCTGCGAAAATAGTTTTACCAGCTTGCTTTCTTAACGCCAGGAATCTCACCCTTGTAAGCAAGCTCTCTGAAGCAGATACGGCAAATTCCGTATTTCTTCAGAACTGAATGCGGTCTTCCGCAAACTTAGCATCTTGTATAAGCCCTTGTTGAGTACTTAGGCTTTCTTGTCTGCTTAACTTTCAGTGAAGTCTTTGCCATAATCTCCTCCTATACTAATTAGCACTCTTCTCAAATGGCATTCCCATGAGCTCGAGAAGGGCCTGAGCCTCTTCGTCTGTCTTGGCTGTGGTCGTAAATACGATGTTCATACCTTTGATGGCGTCTACATCATCATATACGATCTCAGGGAATATGAGC
>JAFREV010000170.1 GCA_017434685.1 Mogibacterium sp. | reverse complement strand
ATTACAGGCTCCGGCGGTCTTTCATTGGCAGATTTATTCGATATCAAGTTTGAGCAGGAAGTAATTACCTGTAGCAGAGCGGTCGAAGAACTCATTCCCGAGACCGATGTAGCTATTGAGCTCGGAGGAGAAGATGCCAAGATTACATTCTACGGCTCAACTATAGAGCAGAGGATGAACGGCACCTGCGCAGGAGGAACCGGAGCTTTTATCGATCAAATGGCGGTGCTTTTGAACACCGATGCTTCCGGTCTTAACGAAGCTGCCAAGGATTACAGTATCATATATCCGATTGCTTCCAGATGCGGAGTATTTGCAAAGACAGACATCCAGCCGCTGATTAACGACGGAGCTAAGACTTCCGATATTGCGGCTTCCATATTCCAAGCTGTTGTTAATCAGATGATTTCCGGTCTTGCATGCGGTCATCCTATAAAGGGCAACATCGCATTTCTCGGCGGTCCTCTCGAATATCTTTCAGAACTGAGATTCAGATTTAAGGAAACTCTTAATCTTAAAGATGAGAATATTATATTCCCTGATAATGCAAAATTCTTTGTTGCTCTCGGCGCTGCATATCTCGCAGAAAAAGAAAACCCTGTAAATTTGGACGACATACTGTCCAAACTCGTAAACGCGAGTCCTGACGAGGTTTCGGACACCAAGTATCTGCGACCTCTGTTTGAGAGCAAAGAAGAACTGGATGAGTTCAGAGCAAGGCATGCAGCTGCTTGTATTGTCAGAAGTGATATCAACAGCGCATCGGGACCTGTATTTCTCGGAATCGATGCAGGTTCGACCACAACTAAAGCAGCATTGATCAATCAGGATAAAGAGATACTTTATGAGCATTACAGCAATAACGAGGGAGATCCTTTAGAAGTTGTAAGATGCGTTCTTAAAGAAATCTATTCCAAACTTCCGGATAGTGCATATATCGGTCGTTCTGTTGTGACCGGATACGGTGAGGGCCTTATTCAGGCTGCATATAAGATAGATGCAGGCGAGATAGAGACCATGGCACATTATAAAGCCGCAAGGCAGTTCATGCCTGAAGTATCATTTATACTGGACATCGGCGGCCAGGATATGAAATGCATGCAGATTCATGACGGTGCAATCAGCAGCATCATGCTCAATGAAGCATGCTCATCGGGCTGCGGATCCTTTATAGAGACATATGCAAAATCCGTGAACATGACCGTGCCTGAATTTGCAGCAGAGGCTCTTAAATCGACAAAACCCGTGGACCTCGGAACGAGATGTACGGTATTCATGAACTCAAAAGTAAAGCAGGCTCAGAAAGAAGGTTCATCCATTGCAGATATCTCTGCAGGTCTTTCATATTCCGTAATTAAGAATGCGCTTTATAAGGTAATAAAACTACGGAATAACGACGATACCGGTCCGAATGTAGTTGTTCAAGGCGGAACATTTTTGAATGAAGCTGTTCTCAGGAGCCTTGAGATAGTACTTGAAAAGAATGTAATAAGACCGGATATTTCGGGCCTTATGGGTGCTTATGGTTCAGCTATTATCGCATGTGATGATTACGAATCCGGTGAAAAATCTACGGTCTTGGGACTCGATGAAGTCGACGGTTTCAGCGTTGCCACATCCAATGCGAGATGCGGAAGATGCGGCAACAACTGCTTGCTAACTATATCTAAGTTTGCAGACGGCAGCAGATATATCACTGGCAACAGATGCGAAAAGGGTGCCGGCATATCTACCGAAAAATCCGATCTTCCGAATCTTTACAAAATCAAAAATGAACTGCTTTTCAACAGGCCTGTTCTTGATGATGACAAGGCCAAAAGGGGTATTATAGGCATCCCGAGAGTTCTCAATATGTACGAGAATTATCCTTTCTGGCATGCTTTCTTTACCAAGCTCGGATTCAGAGTTGTACTGAGCCCGCCGACAGATAAAGACATGTATCAAAGCGGAATGGATTCAATTTCATCCGACACTGCGTGCTATCCTGCCAAGGTTGTACACGGTCATATTAAATGGCTTGTTGAAAACGGCATCAAAAGAATCTTCTATCCTTCAATCAACTATGAAGCAATCGAAGATGAGGATGCACCTAATCACTACAATTGTCCTGTTGTAGCGACTTATCCTGAAGTTATTGATAAAAACATGGCTGACTATTTCTATGATAACGATGTCGAGTTCTATCATCCTTTCGTACCATACGACAGCGATGACAGATTCATCATGGAAATGACCAAATTCTTCTCGGGCTCCAGGCAGGTCGACCTGGCCAGTACCGAAAATATCATTGAGAGTTATCATCTGGGAAATGACAAGAGGCAGTACAGCCTGTACGGAATTCATACGGATACACTTGAGATTGAGCACGCTCTTACGGCGGGCAGAAACGCTCAGAGAGTTTACAAGAAAAAAGTCGCAGAAGCCGGCGATGCCGCGATCAGGTATATGAGAGAGCACGGCAAAAAAGGAATAATCCTGTCCGGCAGACCTTATCATATAGATCCTGAAATCAACCACGGTATAGATGAACTCATAACCCAACAGGATATGGTCGTGCTTTCTGAGGACTCCGTATCATGGAAGGTAAGTGCGGCAAGGCCTATAAGAATACTCGACCAATGGGTATATCACTCAAGACTCTACAAAGCCGCGATTTATGCGGGAAGACACGATGATCTCGAAGTAATTCAGCTGAATTCTTTCGGATGCGGTCTTGATGCCGTAACGACAGATGAAGTTGACGAACTTCTTGAGCAGAACAACAAACTGTATACTGTTCTCAAGATTGACGAAGGGGCTAATCTCGGTGCTGCCAAAATCAGGATAAGATCGCTTAAAGCCGCTCTTGATGAGAGGAGAAAACTCGGCACCAAGTCAAGAGGCATTAATGTTCCATATGTAAGAAAGATATTTACTAAGAAAATGCGCTTAGACGGCTATACACTTTTAGTGCCGCAGATGTCGCCGATTCATTTCCAATACATCGAACCGATATTCCGTACCGTCGGATATAATGCCGTACTTCTTCCGGCAGTAACCAAGGAATCCGAAGAAGAAGGACTCAGATATGTTAATAACGACGCCTGTTATCCGACCATTGTTACGCTCGGACAGATAATCTACGCACTGAAATCAGGCGAATATGATCTTGATAAGACCGCTGTATTCATGTCCCAGACCGGCGGAGGCTGCAGAGCCAGCAATTACGTTGCACTTCTCAGAAAAGCGTTGAAAGACCTCGGAATGGAGCAGGTTCCTGTTATCTCGTTTAACATGGTCGGCCTTGAGAAGAATCCCGGATTCAAACTGACACTGCATCTCCTGAGACAACTCGTATTTGCACTTCTTTACGGAGATCTTATGATGAAGTGTCTGTACAGAGTTCGTCCGTACGAGATAGAAAAGGGAAGTGCGGAAGCTGTTATGAATTCCTGGTTCAAAAAGATAGTCGATAACTGCGTGAATCTGAACAAGAGCGAGTTTAAGTTCAATTTAGAAAGAATAATCCGAGATTTCGACAGTATTCCGATTCACGAGGATATGGTTAAACCGAGAGTCGGAATCGTAGGGGAAATATTGGTTAAATATCATCCGAATGCAAATAATAATCTGGTCGAAATTATCGAAGAAGAAGGCGGAGAAGCTGTCGTGCCTTCATTTGTAGACTTCTTTGAATACACTTTCCTCAATAAGATATACAATTATTCGAATCTTTCGGGTACATATAAAGATATGGTTATTAACAAGGCTGCAATCAGTTTTGTTGAGTATTACAGAAAGCATGTAAGAGCTGCTTGCGAGAAGAGCAACAGGTTCACACCGGACCGTCATATCGAAGAGACAGCCGCTAACGCGGAGAGATTCATATCCGTCGGTAATCAGTGCGGAGAAGGATGGCTTCTGACCGGAGAGATGGTAGATCTCATAGATGACGGCATAAAGAACATATTATGTCTGCAGCCGTTCGCCTGCCTTCCTAACCATGTAGCAGGAAAAGGAATGCTCAAAGCGCTGAGGCAGTATGATGATAAAGCCAACATAGTTGCCATAGATTACGATCCGGGTGCTTCGAGCGTCAATCAGCTCAATCGTATAAAGCTTATGATGTCCACCGCGTTTAAGAACCTTGAAGAATAAAAGATATCAGACTATAATAAAAAACAGATAGATTATCTGTTGCCGCTGTGCGACTCAATTCTATCTTAAACTTTAATCACTTTTAGGGAGGCTTTACCTATGGGCAGACATGGGACAATTGCAAACAGAAAATCAGCGCAGGACTCCAAGAGAGCTGCGATGTTTACCAAGTATTCAAGACAGATAATAGTGGCAGCTAAAGGAGGCGGAGACCCTGAGTTCAACCCATCACTCAGAGTTGCTATCGACAAAGCCAAATCCATCGGCATGCCTAATGACAATATCAACAGAGCGATTAAGAAGGGTACCGGCGAACTCGGCGGAGAATCATACGATGAGCTTCAGTTCGAAGGATACGGTCCGAGCGGAGTTGCCGTAATAGTAGAGGCGCTAACAGATAACAAGAATCGTACAGCCGCATTTGTCAGATCTGTATTTGATAAAAACGGCGGTAATCTCGGAACACCGGGATGCGTATCATATATGTTCTCACGCAAGGGTGTTGTAGTCATCGATTCAGAAGGACTTGATGAAGACGAAGTCATGATGGTCGCACTCGATGCAGGTGCCGAAGATATGATAGTCAACGAAGACAATTTCGAAATCAGAACCGAACCTTCTGCTTT
>JAFREV010000169.1 GCA_017434685.1 Mogibacterium sp. | reverse complement strand
GGTCAGGAATATTATCTCTCCGTTATAGCCGCTCTCTCTGAGTTTGGCAGCAGCGGTGATCCCGTCCATACCCGGCATTTTTATATCCATGTAAATCAGATCGACTATAGTACCGGCATCCTCCATGTAGAAAAAGAGTTGCTCGGCATTGGAAAATGATTTAATCGAAAGTTCCACTCCGTGCTTGGCACCGAGATTTCTTATTCTGTCTTCATATTCCATGACAGCCGATGACTCATCATCGCAAATCAGTATGCGTATCATCTGTGTCCTCCGAGAATCATAGTTTATGTTAAACAGCAACAAAATAAGGGGTGAGCGGTCGAATCAATCTATTCGCACCCTCATGCACTCCTCATCTGTTTCATGCGATAAATATACCTGAGCACATTCCCTGCGTCAACAGTAATAGCCCGCCACGAATATTTCTCTGCGCATGGATTACGAAGCCCCTCATATGTGGTATAATCAAGCACGGCAACTGCGCCGCTGCAATCAGAATACAACTATTCTAAAACCGGAGGTTTGGAATGAAAAAGATACTTATAGTAGACGACGAAGATGGCATCCGTGAGGTCATAAAGGAATACGCTGAGTTCAGCGGTTTCGAGGCCGAAGAAGCCGCGGACGGAATGAGCGCCATAGGCATGGTCAAGCTAAATGACTACGATCTTATCATCATGGATATAATGATGCCTAAGCTCGATGGTTTCAGCGCAGTCAAAGAAATCCAGAAGATCAAAGACATCCCTGTTATCATGCTTTCCGCAAGAGGTGAAGAGTACGATAAGCTTTTCGGTTTTGAGCTCGGCATCGATGACTATGTAGTCAAACCTTTCAGTCCGAAAGAACTCATTGCAAGGGTAAACGCAGTGCTAAGCCGCAGCAGCGGAGGCGACCGCTACAAACCTACCATTGAGAAGTTTGAGGGGCTCGAGGTTAACTTCGAAGCCAGGTCCATAAGCGTGGATGGAAAGAGAGTCAATCTTACCCCTAAGGAGTACGACCTGCTCTTTTATATGATACAGAACAGAAATATCGCACTTTCCAGAGACAGATTGCTTTCGGACATATGGGGTTACGATTTCTTCGGAGATGACCGCACCATAGATACGCATGTTAAGAACCTCCGAAACTGCCTCGGCCCGTACAGAAAATTCATAGTTACCCTCCGAGGAGTCGGCTACAAATTCGACTACGAAGAGGACAGCAGCGAGTCATAATTAAAGAAAGCTCATGGCAGTATATAAAGATGAAAAGTCCAGACTCGATACCGCAAGCATCAAGACGACAACACTATTCTCGTTCGTCGTCTTTGCTTTATTTCTGCTTGCCGTCCTGTGGGGACTCGCTCATTTTTTCATAGACACATATTACGAAAAAGCCAGAACGCAGGAAGTAATCGGAACCGCAAATGTCCTGGAGACTGAGTTCAGACAAAACCCCGAGGGTTTCTCGCAGTTTGCGATTCAGACCGCAGGTACCAGCGGCATTTACATTCGCTTAGACACCCCGGACGAGACTTTTGTCTATGACGGCATAGCTGCAGTCGAGGAAACTCCAACCATAACAGACGATATCAAGAGCATCCAGGCCAAACTGCAAGCGGCCGGTCCCGGCAGCGTGACGGATGTCAAAAGAGGTACCACTCAATTTGACTCAAGGCTTTTGTATGCTTCACATATAAGCAGAGGCGGAGATGATAATACCCTGTGTATAATCGCCCCTCTTCATCCGGACCCTACCACGTTCAGGATACTCAGAAATATGCTGTTTTACATCTCATTCATATTCCTGATTGTTTCGACCGTGCTTGCATATATGCTCTCGCGGAGAATAACTCTTCCTATAGAGAACCTCACCAAATCCGCGACGGAGCTCTCTCAGGGCAACTATAACGCCCACTTCGACGGTTCTGCATTTACCGAGACCAAGGAACTTGCCAAGGCTCTCAACAAAGCATCGTATGAAATGGAGAAGACCGATTTCTACCAGAGGGAGATAATTGCAAACGTATCGCACGATTTAAAGACCCCGCTTACCATGATCAGGTCTTATGCGGAGAAGATAATGGACATATCCGGAGACGATCCGGACAAGAGGAACTCCGATCTTAACGTCATCATTTCCGAGACAGAAAGGCTCAACAGGTTGGTCGGAGATATGCTTTCTGTTTCCAATCTACAGTCAAATAATCTCGAAATGCATATGGAAGTTTTCGACATCGTTGAGGCTGCACGGGACGTATACGAGAGTTTCAACGTACTGAGTTCATCCCGCGGCTTTGAGATTGAGTTCCACCCGTGCAGATCCTGCTACGTTTACGGAGACCGCACCCGCATCATGCAGGTTATGACGAATTTTGCGGACAATGCCGTTAAGTATTCGGGTGACGACAAATTTATAGATATCAAGCTCACGAGGAGCGGTAAGAAAGTGGCGTTCCACTGTATCGACCACGGTGTCGGCATACCGTCCGATGAGATTTCTCACGTGTGGGATAAATACTACAGGACCTCGGCCAACCACGAGCGTGCCATCGAAGGTACCGGCCTCGGTCTTGCCATAGTAAAGGGCATACTGAATCTCCACAATGCTAAGTTCGGCGTAGATTCAAGCGAAGGCAAAGGCTCGGATTTCTGGTTCGAACTTGATACGGTTAGGAAACCAAGTAAAAAGGAAAACAAAGACAACAATGGCAAAGAAAGCTAAAACAGTGTTTATGTGCAGCGACTGCGGCAACGAATATCCGTCCTGGCAAGGGCAGTGTTCTTATTGCGGCGCGTGGAACACGATAGTTGAACATAAGATAAAGGTTCTGGAGGAACCGGCACTTGATACGAGACGCCGCACCGGAACCGGCGGTGGCCGACCGGTCAAGCTCGGATCCGTGGGCACCGCCGATTATGCCCGTATAGATACGGGCATCGGAGAACTCAACAGAGTTCTCGGAGGCGGCGTCGTACTCGGCTCCCTCGTTCTCATCAGCGGAGAACCGGGCATAGGTAAATCCACCATAATCGCCCAGACCGCAAACAACATAGCAAACACATACGGACCCGTGCTCTATGTGAGCGGAGAAGAATCCGAAGAGCAGGTTAAACTCAGAGCCGACCGCATATGCGGAAGCATCAGCGACAACTTCTTGATTTATCCTGAGACTAATATCGAAAACATTCTGGCAGAGTGCGAGAATACCAAGCCGTGTTTCCTCGTAGTCGACTCGATACAGACTATGTATTCTTCCGAAGTTGATTCCGTTGCCGGCTCTCTCACTCAGATAAGAGCGTGCTCGGGGCAGCTCATCAAATTCGCCAAAGAAAACAACGTACCTGTATTCATAGTCGCACACGTGACCAAGTCCGGAGAGCTCGCCGGACCTAAGACCATAGAGCATATGGTGGATTGCGTACTATCCTTTGCAGGAGAGCGCGACAGAGATCTCAGGATTCTAAGATCATTTAAGAACAGATTCGGTACAACGGATGAGATAGGAGCATTTCGCATGAGTTCCGACGGAATGATCGAGGTTCCGGATCTCTCCGGCAGCCTCATTGAAAACAACGAGAGCGAAGAAGGCTCCGTGGTCTCCGCCGTATACGAAGGAAGCCGACCGGTGTTCTTCGAAATCCAGGCGCTCGCGACGCGTGCCAATGTCGGATTTGCCAGGAGAACAGCCATAGGAATAAGCCAAAACAGGCTCAGCCTCATACTCGCCGTGCTTGAGAAAAAAGCCGGCATCAGCCTGCTCGACTACGACGTATATGTGAATGTAGTCGGCGGCATGAATACAAACAGCACCGCTACAGATCTCGCTGTGGCACTTGCCATATACAGTTCATTTAAAGGTAAAGCCTCATCCAAACGCATTGTCGCCGTCGGTGAAGTCGGGCTTACAGGCCACCTCAGATCCGTCGCTAATGCAGATAAAATAATACAGGAAGCAATTCGCCTCGGATATGAGGCCGTCATACTTCCCGCCAAGAATGTACGTAAGTCTGACGCATCCGGAAACATTCAAATCCTGGGTGCCGACAGTATCTCCGATGCCATACGCGCATATCTGAAGTAGAGAGGAGCCACTGTGCTGATAATACTGATAACACTCATAGGACTTCTGCTGTATAAGCTCAAAGACATATTCACCACCTGGTCCGACATGGACTACGTGAAGCATCTTGAAGATATGGGCGAATTCACTGACAGAGAAGGAAAAGAGATGCGCTGATGCGCTTCTCCTTTTTTGTTTCGTATGTTTATTACACTATGGTGTATTTACCTTTGTAATAATTGAAGTAGTTTGTAAAGGTTTCGTTCTGTCTGTACTCGAGGCTCTTGTGATACTCGTGAGATCTGAATTCTTCCTTTTCAGACTCAAGCAGGTCGACTGCGACATTGCTGCAGTGGTCCGCTATTCTCTCGTAATCCGTAATCAGGTCGTTGAACACAAATCCGTTCTCGAGAGTACATTTGCCCTTTCCTACCCTCTCTATATGTGCGGCCTTGATCTCATCGCAGAGGTCGTCTATTACCTCTTCAAGAGGGTCCACCATCAGTGCTTTGTCAGGGTCGTTATTCTTAAAAGCATCTATGGTCACATAGGCTATATCCATAACTGCGTTCTCGAGTACGCGAAGTCCTCTCTCTGCGTCCTCGCTGAACTTAATCTTCTTGTCGCTGATCTCTTCGATGGCTTCGCCGATATTTCTGGCGTGGTCAGACATGCGCTCGAAGTCCGAAAGAACCCTGAGGTACTTGTTTGCTTCGTTGACCTGCTCCGGAGCCGGTTGATTCTGGGTTATCTTATACAGATAGCTGCCGAGTTTATCCTCGTACCTGTCAATTACGCCCTCGAGTTTAAATACTCTTTGAATCTCTTCTGCACTGTAATCGCGTCTTGCAGCCACAGCGGCATTTACGCTGTCGATGGTTTTGGATGCCATTGAGTCTATTACTGTTTTGCTCTGCGCAAGTGCAAGTGCAGGGTGCTCAAGGAATCTCGACTCCAGCCTGTCCATATCCGCCTTCTCTGCGAGTTCTGCCTCGCTGTCCGGGAATATTGTACATACTATCTTTTCAAGTAAGCCTATAGCCGGCGTCAGCACGATGACGACAGCCAACCTGTAGATCGTGTTGGTAAGCGCCACCAGTACCATAGTCATGGTCATATGCATGAAACTGAAATGGAATACGGCATTGGCCGCATAGAATAGCGCACCAACCACAATGGCACCGAGCACGTCAATTATGAGATATACAAACGCAGTTCTCTTTCCGTTGGTGCTTGCACCGAGCGCGCTCAGCAGCACAGGAACCGATGCACCTATTCCGATACCCATCAGGATAGGAAATGCCATGTCAAATTCGATCGCGCCTGTCATGGCCAGCGCCTGCAGTATACCTACAGCAGCGCTCGCACTCTGGATTACGGCAGTTATGACAAGACCTGCGATGACGCCGAGTATGGGATTACTGAAGCTGGTCAGAAATCCTATAAACCTCGCATCTTCTCTCAGCGGCGCTATCGAGCCTGACATCATGCTCATGCCGTACATCAGAACGGCAAATCCGAGGAGAATTCCGCCTATGCTCTGTGATTTCTGCTTCTTTCCGAACATCCACATGGCGATACCGATCAGGGCCACCACACCGGTCAGCATCTCGGTGCTGAAATATGATGCTACCGACGCTCCCGAGCCGCCGATGCTTCCGAGTGCGATAATCCATCCCGTGATGCTCGTTCCGAGTATTGCACCGAGCACGACTCCTATGGCCTGCCTGACCGTCATCATGCCGGAGTTTACAAAACCTACCACCATGACGGATGTCGCAGATGACGACTGTATCGCCGCTGTAACGCCCGTGCCGAGTAAAATGCCCCTTATGGTATTACCGGAGAGTTTGTAGAGTATCATCTCCATTTTGCTTCCGGCGACTTTCTTAAGGGAGTCGCCCATTACCGACATTCCGAAGAGGAATAATGCAACCCCTCCGAGCAGTGACACTATATTAGTTATATTCATTTGTATTCCTTTTCCGTAATAATCCACCGGCGTACTGCCGCGAACAATCATAGTTTTGCAAAAAAAGACTTCTACCTTAACAGGCAAAAGTCTGCAGAACCAATATCTCACATACACCGGTTCAAGTCAAGTTAAAACTGCATAACAGCTGAATTCAGTTCGACGATGCAGCCCTTAAGCTATCGACTTGGCCATATTGTATATGTGGTCCGCAATTCTTTCGGAATCGGATATAAGCGAGAGATAATAAGCGCCTATGGCAATCTCGCATTTGCCGGACTGAGCACGTTCTATGTGCTTCTGAGACATGTCATCTGTGATATCATCCACTCTCTTTTCGAGCACCTTGGCTTCGCCAAGTGTCCTCATGTCGCTCTCCGTATATGTCCAGAGCGATCTCTCGTACAGATCGTCTACTGCTTTTCTAAGATCTGCTATTTCATGCTGGGCGGTCTCGGATATTTTTCCTCCCATCTCGATCATCTCGCGGGTATATTGAACTATGTTCACAGCATAGTCCCCGATTCTCTCCAGGTCGTTGATGACGTGGAAGCTCCTGGCCATGAACTGCGCATCCTCTTCATTGATTACGGTACCTGAGAGTTTTGCAAGATATTCCTGAAGCTCCTTATTCAGGAAGTTCAGCTCGTTCTCGTTCTTCATGAAGAGATCTTCTTCCTTCATATTCTGGGTTGCAAACATATCAAGCGCCAGATGGTAATTATGCATGGCGATTCCGGCCATATTGAATATTTCATTTTTGAGCTGCTGAAGTGCGATAACGGGAGTATTCAGCAGGTGATCGCTTATGTAGTACAGTTTCGGTGCATCCGGATCCTCTTCCTCCTGCTCGGGTATCATCTTTGTGACCAGGCCGACCAGCTTGTCTGTCAGAGGCAGCATTGCAAGCGAGCAAATTATGTTAAAGCAGCTGTGGAACATAGCGAGCTGCAGCTGCGGTGCTTTTGGGAAAAGCCCCTGGAATATGCTGCCGAATGTCAGATCTCCCTTGCTTGCTATCCCCATTATCTGACCTATTGCCAGGAAGAGCACAACACCGAACACGTTGAACAGCAGGTGAATAAGCGCCGTTCTCTTTGCGTTCTTGCCGCTTGATGCGGCCGCCATAATCGCAACCACGCAGGATCCGATGTTGGATCCCATTGTGAGATATATACCCTGGCTGAGATTGATGAGCCCGGCCACGACCATGGTTATCGCGACCGATGTCATTACAGATGAACTCTGAACTATCGCAGTCAGCACGGCACCGACGAGTACGAGCAGAAGTATGTTGTTTATGCTCGCCAGGAAGTTCTTTACGGCATCGAGATATGCAAAGCTCTCCATGGAGTTACTCATCATCGAAAGTCCGACGAAGAGCATACCGAAGCCCGCTATTATGCCGCCTATCGTCTGCTTGCTGCTGCTCTTGGCAAAGCTCATCATGAAGGCTCCTATGCCTGCAAGTGCCGAGAATATGACAGTGGTCGAAATTGAGTCTTTGCCCGAAAGTCCGAGAGCCACTATCTGACCTGTGATGGTCGTTCCTATGTTGGCTCCGTAAATCACCGTGGCCGCCTGGTGAAGCGACATGATGCCGGCATTTACAAAACCTATAATCATAACCGTCGTGGCACCGGAGCTTTGAATCGCTGCCGTTCCGACGGCTCCGATTCCCACTCCCACGATATCGCTGCCCGATGCGGATGCGAAGAGTCTCTTGAGCTGAGTGCTTCCGAGAGCCTCCAGGTTCTTACTCATCATGTTGCACGCTATAAGAAATATTCCTATTCCCGCAACGAGAGTCAGTATCGCACTGAATGCAAAATTAAAATCCATTTTTCTTTCACCTCTTCTTCCTTCTCATCCGGAAAACTTCTTCCTTTCCGGACGCCTATAAAAAAGAGACCTTTACCATAAACTATGGTAAAAGTCTCGCTTCTTCCAACACATTCCGGGGCTTGCGGTCCCGTACTGACGAAATATGTTACGCATCCCTGCGCAAGCTACTCCCTTGTTATCCAATAGAAATATCTCACAGCCGCAGCTTTCTGTCAAGCAATTTAATATTGATGTATTTTTATGGCTTTTTGGATGTATTATGGTTGTAATTTGGAGGTGTGTTTGATATACTTTCACCACTAAAAGGGATGCAGTTGTTGAAATATCAAGCTTTTGATGTATAAACTGCGAGGTGAGTTATGAAAGTATCAGAATTAAAGGAGCGCAAACTCGAACTCGGTTTCTCTAATAAGATGATCTCGGAGATGTCCGGGGTGCCTCTGGGTACCGTTGAGAAAATTTTCAGCGGAAGGACAGAGTCTCCTCGGTATGAATCGCTCAGTAAAATAGAAAAAGCACTGTACAGCGAAGGAGCGGAAGTTCTGAGCCATCCTGAGAAGTATGATGATGTAGACTTCAACGAGTATAGAGTCTTTGTCAACGAGCCAAACGAAGCCTACGCCTACGATGCATTTTACAATTACGATAGAGACTTCATATTCAACGGAAAAAGACAGGGGCAATTTACAGTAGAAGATTACGAGGCTCTTCCAGAGGGTATTCGCATGGAGCTCATAGACGGTGTGCTCTACGACATGGCTCCGCCTACGACTTTTCATCAGGTACTGGCCGCCGAGACATATGTGCAAATTTCACCCCATTTATTATCTTCAAAAGGTGGATGCTTTGCATTTTTGGCACCATTTGCACTTAGGTTTGATAGGAATAATAAAAAGAATTCTTTTGAGCCGGATCTGGCCATAATATGCGATAAGAGCAAATACGTTAATAATGAAGGAAAGGTATTCGGATCGCCCGACTTCGTCATGGAAGTTCTGTCACCTTCCACTAGAGCCAAAGATCAAGTGCTTAAGTTTAATAAATACTGGGAGATTGGTGTCCGAGAGTACTGGATTGTAGATCCGGAGACACTAGAGATAAGAGTCTTTGTATTCGAAAAAGGCACGCCACCAACTACCTACAGTTTCGAAGATAAGGTTCCTATATACATCTTCAACGGAAAGCTTTCCGTCGACTTCGCGCCGATATACAAGTTAATAAGTGACATAGGATTTAATAAAGACGTCGGAGTTTAATCTCCGACGTCATTGAGTTTAACCGTTCTTTCGCGCTTCTTTCTTGGCTTCACGCCTTTCTTTCTTTGCAGCTTTTTTGGCCATCTTTCTGCGATATTTCTCATCCATTATATCGTTCCAGTCGCCCGCGTCATCGTATTTGATGCGGTCAAACCAGTCGGTCTTCCTGCTGATAATAAACACCACTGCCGTGAAGCAAACGGTGGTAAGTATATCGATGATAAACTCGATGTCAGTTGTCGCTGTTGTTATCTTTGAATAGCCGAGTCCCTCCCCGAGGAAGACCAGCACGTTGTTTACTATATGAAAAGCTGCCGGGATTTCGAGCCCGTGTCCGAACCACGCGCATAGTGCGAATCCGGCACCTACGACAAATATACTGATTTGCCCTTTTAAGTCATACGGATGCAAGGCTGCAAATCCCGCCGAGGATAGTATTATCGCAATTATCGGCACTCGCAGCCACGATCCGAGGGTCTGGCATATAAGCCCCCTGAAAACATATTCCTCTGCCAGGCATTGAAGCGGGCACAGCAAGAAGAGTGCTATCAGAGCGGACTTGGTAAACTGATTGTTGTACGCACCCGGTTCCAGGATAATAAAGTGGTACAGATATAAGAAGCCTCCGCATATTATCAAGGCCAGAATAAAGCTCTTCAAAAACACCGTATGGCTCCACCCTCCTCTGGACGAAGTGTATGACGAAAAACTCCTGTCCTGAACTATGCCCCTGGCCAGTGCGAGTGACGGTATCATCAATGCCAGAGTTCCGAAGTTGATCAAAGAACCTGTCAGGTCGTGAACGTTCATGTTGTCATAACTGATGTTCCGATATCTGTCGAGGTATCCCTGCAGATCTCCTCCCGTGCGGATGAAATCATATGCACCCGTCGCTGCAGCAAGCAGGCAGGCAAAAATGATAAAAAAGACCATAAAAAATATCATCGTCAGTATCGGCTTAAACCACCTGTAACTGTCGAACTGCCTTCCGTATGTTACATAATCGAATTCTTTATAATTATCTTCTTCTATAAAATCTCTGGACATAAAAACAACCTCAGTTAAATATTTCAACTAAAGATTAACAAAGAAGGCCCCCGGTTTCAACCGGGAGCCTGTGTTTGTTTTATCGAAGGAATTGCGGCAACGCCGTATAATCTAAGAATGATTTTACCGTCGGAGCGCAGCCGACAGAGGTCAAGCATTTCTTCATTACGGCAACGCCGTATAATCTAAGAAATGCTTATTTTTCCTCCTGGGAAGCTTTGTACGCTGCGATTACCTTATCTGCGATATTGCTTGGCAGCTCAGCGTATCTTGCAAACTCTACCGTGAAGCTTCCTCTTGCCTGTGTCATCGATCTCAGTGCGATGGCATAGTCGAAGAGTTCTGCCTGAGGTGCCTCAGCGTGGAGGATCTGTCCGCCGTGGATAGGATCCATACCGAGTACGATACCTCTTCTGTTAGGCAGGTCGCCCATTACAGCTCCTACGTATGTCTCAGGAACCGTGATGTCGAGCTTCATGATAGGCTCGAGCAGGCAAGGCTTAGCCTCTACGATACCCTTCTTGAATGCGAGCGAAGCTGCGATCTTGAAGGATACCTCGTTGGAGTCTACTTCGTGATATGAACCGTCGTAGAGAACGGCTTTGATGTTCTGTACTTTGCAGCCTGCGAGAGGTCCCTTGTCCATGCACTCGAGGAGTCCCTT
>JAFREV010000168.1 GCA_017434685.1 Mogibacterium sp. | reverse complement strand
CTTCCATCATGCATGAAAGCCTGCCCTTGGCACCTATGAAGTCCAATTCAACGAGGAGTTTTTGGTCATTTTTGAGATTGGATTTATTCTCGGCAACCCTTCCGCTGAAAGCCTCGAGTATGCGGCTTATCTCCGCCTGCTCATCCATTTCGAGCTGCTTTAGTTCGTTGTTTAGAGTCACAACAGCCTGTGGCTCTATGAAGAGTGTAGCTCCAGTGGAAGACTGATCATGCACCATGCCCGGATACTGATTAACATATTCTTTTTTTACAGGTATTACATAGCGTCCGTTACGCATGGTGACTATGGCTTCCTGAAGCTGCGATTTGGCGGACGAGGTGGATATCATCTTGCGAAGTCTTGCCTTGATAAGCTCATTCTTGCTGTTTTTATCGCGTCGAATTCTGCGAAGTTCAGGCGAAGCGTTATCCGCCATTTCATCTTCCGTAATTACGGATGATGTTATGTCCTGTTCCAGCCTGATTGCAGGATCAAGCAAAGACGCTATTTCAGATATTATATTCAGTCCATCCGGCATATCTTCTGAAGACAGAAAAGCTTTAACCGTCCTTGATGCCGTAATGCTGTTTCTGACCTGCAGCAGATCTCTCATGCTGAGAATTCTGCCACGCGAAGCCATAGACAGTATCCCTTCGATATCGCCTATCTCTCCCACCGGGATATTGCCCTTATATAGAATAACGGAAACCGCCTCAGTAGTTTCCGTTAATGCTTCTTCTGCTGCGCGTCTTGAGCCAAGAGGCTCGAGAGCCTCTATTCTCTTTCTGGTCAGTTCTGAACCCGCCTGCTCAGACAGAAGGTCTTTTATTTTGTTAAATTCGAGGATTTCTCTTACTTTAGAATTCATCGTCTGCGCTCAGTCTTTTGAGTGATTTGATTTCATTCTTGAGATTGACATTCTCCATCTGCAGGTCAAAATATGCATTTTCCATTTCTACGAGTTTTTCCTGCAGTTTCTTGTAGTCCTCCGTGCTCTGTGTCTGTTTGCTGGCCTCGGTGGACATTTTTTCTTTCAGATCTGTTACCTGTTTTTTAGCTTGTTCCCACATCGAAATGTAGTGCTTGACATCATTATCAAGCTGATAATTCTCAGTCTGGAGTTTGAGCGTCATATCTGTGTTATCCATCATTTTCTCGGCTATGTTCAGTGCTGTGAGCACGGCAGCTTTGAAATTCGGATTGACATTGAGAGCTTTGCTGGTGGCACGCAGTTCTTCATCTACGAACTTTGCAACCTCTTTGATCCTCTCTTCGCTCTTATCACTCGAAAGCAGGTAATTGGATCCGCAAATAATTACATCAGCTCTGTTCTTTTCCATGATTTACTCCTATTCGTTTTGTCATTCTGAGCCGTGTGCGAGCATTCTTATACTCGCACTGCCTCATACATCAGTATCGCTGCTGCAGCGGCTGCATTTAGCGATTCTATATTCCCTTTCATCGGAATAGTAACTCTCACATCTGCTCGGTCGATTATGCTCTTTGATACCCCGCGGCCCTCGTTACCTATTACGAGGGCAATCCCTGTGCCGAGTTGCTCGTTATAGTATTCTTTACCTCCGGTCGGGACCGTTACGGCAATTCTTCTTTTCGTTTCTTTCGCCATTCTGAAGATGTCTTCTTCTGAGGCGGCATATATAACGGGAATCTCGAATACCATCCCCGCTGTAGCACGGAGCACTTTAGCTGAGTAAATATCTACTGTGCCCGGCAGTGCCAGAACTGCTCCATATCCTGCGGCGACAGCTGTTCTGATCATTGTCCCCATATTTCCCGGGTCCTGAATCCTGTCGCACACAAGGATGTTGGTTTCTTTCGGAAGAGACGCTATGTATTCGATACCGAATCTCTTTATCTCAACAACGGCAAGCACATCTATTCCATGCTCTGCATCGACAAGTGAAGAAAATATCTTGTCGCTCACACTGCAGGCATCACATCCGGAAGTCTTTATAAAGTCCATTATGGCATGCTTCCTGGTGTTTGATTCGTCATCCCGGAAACTCTCGGAAAACATAATGAAGTCTATATTGTGTTTTCCGTCTGTGAGTTCGCTTACGAGGTTGAGTCCCTCAGCAACAAACCTGTCTCTGGACTCTCTTCCCTTTCTGGAATAGAGTTTCCTGACGAGTTTGACTCTGGAATTATCTGCAGAACTGATGTGAGTATGCATTGTATTTTAATTTATTTGAGGAATTCCGGAATGTCGAAATCGCCTGTGTTTTCATCAAAGTTGTTCGAATCGTCTGCTCCTGAGAGAAGATCATCGAGATCAACTTCCACGGCATCAAGTCCGTCTTCAGTGGTTACCGGAATTCCGTTGCCGAAAGTTCCTTTTTTATCGATATCTACCACTTCACCTTCTCTGCCGAATTTGCTGTTATTGAAATCCGTTGCGATGATGGTGACAGATATTTTGTTTTCCATTTCCTCATTGATGGAAGCTCCGAATATGATGTTGGCATCGGCATCTGCCTCGGACTGAACTCTGTCAGCAATGGTGTTGATGTCGAGCATGCCCATGTCATATCCGCCGGATACATAGAGAAGTATGGACTTAGCTCCCGTAATTGATGTTTCGAGCAGAGGACTGTTAATAGCGTTCTGGATAGCCTCTTCGATTCTGTCATCACCTGTACCTACGCCTACGCCCATGTGAGCTACGCCGCGGCCTTCCATAACAGTACGAACATCTGCGAAGTCGACATTAACAAGTCCGTATTCGCTGATGAGGTCGGAAATGCCCTGTACGCCCTGTCTTAAGATGTCGTCTGCCATAGCAAATGCCTCGAGCATTGATGTATTTCTCTCGCTTGTCTCAATAAGTCTGTCATTAGGGATGACAACGAGGGAATCTACGAAATTGCTGAGGTACTGTATGCCCTTAGCAGCTCTGTTCCAGCGTTTCTTACCTTCAAAAGTAAAAGGTTTTGTAACAACAGCTACTGTGAGTGCACCGCAGTCCATAGATGCTTTTGCGATTACAGGTGCAGCTCCTGTTCCGGTGCCGCCTCCCATTCCTGCAGTTATGAATACCATGTCCGCATCCTGAATGTGTGAAATGATCTCATCGATAGTTTCTTCGGCTGCTTTCTGACCAATCTCAGGATTTGCTCCTGCTCCGCGTCCGCCTGAAACTTTCTCACCAAGCTGAATCTTAATCTCGGCCTTGCATTTGGCAAGTGCCTGTCTGTCTGTATTTACTCCAATAAAAGTCACGCCCTGGAGTCCGACATCAACCATGCGATTGATAGCGTTGCATCCGCCTCCGCCAACTCCGATGACTTTGATAATAGCTGCATTTTCCTGCACTGATACAAAGTCGGAAACAAATTCCATTTCTCAATCCTCCTCAAATTTAAATTACTCGTAAAAATATATGGTTCATTTTATCATATAAAAACCCCGAATGCATTAGTTTTCAGCAAAAAAGCACAACATTTAGGGGGTATTTGCTTAACGAAACACAATTACTTGTAAACTAGAATACAGGCATAAATGATGCCGTCTCTTCATCCGGGAATGTGATTGTGCCTCTCTTAATGCTGTCCTCAAACAGTTTATCCAACACCTTATGAAGTTTGCCGTTCTCCATATTCTTCATGAGAGTGTCATAATCCGCCTTTACGATGAGCGTATCGTACACATATGCTTTGATATTTCGCATATTCGACATATCAACTTTCACATAATACAGATCATTCTCTTCCATCGTCTGTATCAAACTGACACTCTTCTGTATCATTTCCTCGTCCTTTGTGCCGAGCTGCTCTCCGAGCTTAATCTTAGTAATAATATTGCCCTCTATGAGAGTGAGCTTAGGCTTGGTATGGCTTTTCTGAAGGAGTATTCCGTCCCTGTCCAGCAGAAGATAGTCGTCATCATATTTAAGAGCCATCATTTGCTTTCTTTCCTCTACTTTAATAACTAAAGTAGAAGGAAGTTTTCTGCTTACTTTGGCACTCTTGATATACGGATTCAGTACGAGGTTATTCTGTATTTCCTCTTTGTCAGGATGATAGATTATATTCTTGCCCGGAGATGCATGCCCCATGCTGATTATCTCCTCTGCAGAGAAACTTTCATTACCCTTAACCTCTATCAGATCCACGGTAAACAGAGATGTAAAAGACAGAATAAACGCAGCAACAGTCGCTATTATCAGCAGGCTTATTGTTATAGTTTTTCTCCTGCGCCTTCTGTTCTTTGCAGCGGTTTCTATCTTTCTGAGGCGTATTCTTTCGGCTATGGCCAAATCATCATCGCTGAGAACCGTCACTCCGCCTTCTTCAGAAACACCCTCTGTTATCTCTTCTGTTATTTCTTCTGTTATCTCTTCCGGTTTATCCTCTGCCGTGGTTTCCGCTTCAGTTGTCGCATCTTCCTCGGATGAAATTTCATCTTTTTTTACAACTATCGTCGGAGCAGGAACATTCTCCGCATTATCTTCATTTTCCGGCTCTTCGGATTCTTTGGCTGTTTCCGTCTCAACGGATTCTTTGGCTGTTTCCGACTCTTCACTGTTTTCGATTTCTTCTGTTGCCTCGACTTCCTCGACTTCACCGTGTGCTTCTGCTGCATCTTCAGAATCTTCAACATCATCACTATGCGGGAAGTCTTCCATTATCGTATTGCAGATAATGTCGGTCGCATTGACAGGAGCCAGTTTTTTACTGGCCTCTTCCATCTCTCTGACCAGGTCTGAATCTTCGGAGAGTTTATGAACTATCTCTCTGACTTCTTCTGCCACAGCATCAGCATCCTTGTCTTCCCTTACTATGAAGGCTCCGCCTGCATCAGCTACCGCTTTTGCAT
>JAFREV010000167.1 GCA_017434685.1 Mogibacterium sp. | reverse complement strand
ACATTGACGCTCGGTGTTTTGTCGTTGAGCACGCAGTCGATGAAGTGCTCCATCTCGATTCTGTATGCCTCATCGAAACGTATGCCGAAGTTTTCGATGCATTCCTTTACAGCACCATGCTCATTGTAAATCATGGTAAGATTCTTCTCCGGAATCGGGGAAATGCGGAGGGTTCCGTCAGTTCCGACAATCTCAGTCTCCACATGATATCCGTGCGGTGCCGTGCGTCCGACATGAATCGTTCCTATGCCGCCGTTGTCGAATTTGAACATGGCGACACCTGTTTCGTCATCGCCCGCATCCGAGAATTCCTTGTGCTTGAAAGTGCATCCTGTAGCATAGACTTCCGTAGGCTCTGCTCCGAGGAACCAGCGCATGAGGTCTATATCATGTACTGCCATATCAAGGAAGATTCCGCCGGAAGTCTTGGCGAATTTTATTGAACCCTCTACCGTCGACTCCGGATCTATTCCTATGGCTTTGACCAGATATGGCGTGCCGATTGCACCCTCTTCGATTTTCTTTTTTGCATATGCATATGAAGGATCGAACCTCCTCATGAATCCGAGGAAAAATTTCAGTTCCGGATGAGCATCGACCGCGGCTTTGGCCTGTAGGCACTCCTCCAGGTTGACGCCGAGAGGTTTGTCGCTGAACACGTGCTTTCCTGCGTTCATCGCTGCCTCTATCTGCCAGCAGTGCTGGGATGAGGTCGTGACGATGACAACGGCATCGATGTCCGGATCTTTAACCATATCGTTGAAATCCGTATATGTTTTCTCTACGCCAAACTCATTTCTCGCGTATGCGAGTTCGTCCTCTACGATTGAGCAAGCCGCTACGAGCTCGGCTCCTTTTATTTTATTTGCGATATTGTTGGCATGTACCTTTCCGAGGCGTCCAAGCCCCGCTATGCCCACACGTACTTTGTCCATCAGTCCCTCCTTTTATTCGGTGAACTCATTTGTTGTTGTCTAAGGTTTTAAAGTCCCTCGGTCACAGCATGAACAGCCTTGACAGCTGTGGCTGTATCCGTCTTAGGATAAAATTCAAAGCCTATAGCTCCTTGATAGTTCAAGTCTTTCAGGACTTCGAACACCTTGCGATAGTTCATCGCACCTGTTCCCGGCTCTGCTCTTCCCGGAGCATCCGCGACATGCACATAGCCTATCTGACCTATGTATTTGGTAAGAGTCTCGCAGGTTTTACCCTCATTAAGATACATGTGATATGCATCGTATAAGACTTTGATATTAGGAGAACCGACCATTGATGTTATCTCCGCGGAATCCTGAGTGTATTTGAGGAAGTTTCCGAGGTGATCCGTCACTACATTGAGAGCCTCGAGACAGAAAGTTACGCCGGCCTCTTCGGCAAGCGGTGCCATTTTTGAGAGCGTACGGAACATGGCCAGAGTCTTTACAGTATCTGAGTACTGATCGAATGTATCCGCCGCATACTGTTTAGGCTCAGGCATAAGCTCGTTTGAATGAACTATGAGAACCGGACAGTTAATTTCCTTGGCTGCCTCGATAGACTTTTTAATGAAGTCGAGATACTCGTCTCCGCGCTCAGGATCGCACATTGAGATAGGACCATCTCCGCTCATGCCCGTGATTCCGAGATTGTTCTCTGCAAGGAGTCTCTTAACCTCTGCGAGATCTTTATTATTCCAGTCCCAGAATTCGATATAGTCAAATCCGTCCTTTTTGGCAGCTGCAAAGCGCTCCTCAAAAGGAAGTTCCGTATACATCACCTCAATATTTGCCGACCATTTCATCTATACCCTCCTATTTCTGCGAAGCGGTCTTCACTGTTTATGCTTTGTTGCAAAACAGGGGTATCCCTTCAGATGGGATACCCCTGTCCCTTAGATTATCTTCGTGCGAAAAAGGATACCTTTTTCTTGCGTTTCCTGTGGCCTTATTATTTCTTAGCGGCAGCCAGACGGCGACGCTTAGCTTCTCTTTCTTCACGAACAACGTCCATGAATACGGAGAGAATG
Organism: Mogibacterium sp.; assembly: GCA_017434685.1. Taxonomy (GTDB): domain Bacteria; phylum Bacillota; class Clostridia; order Peptostreptococcales; family Anaerovoracaceae; genus Crickella. The sequence continues at coordinate 10,494 of JAFREV010000167.1, read as the reverse complement.
ATTACAAGACCGAGCACTACGTTCTGTACTGCAGAGTCTACCGACAGGAGTGTGAATCCGTTACGGAGTACTGCGATAATCAGACATCCGAGCATGGTTCCTATCATGGTACCTTTACCTCCCATGAAGGAAGCTCCGCCGATGATACATGCAGCAATAGCGTCTGTATCGTAAGGCTGTACGGCGTTTGCACCGTTACAGATACCGGAACGTCCTACGGACAGGATACCTGCGAGTGCAGCCATGAATCCTGACAGTGAGTAGCAGAAGAGGAGTACTCTGTCGGTGTTGATACCGGAGAGTCTCGTCGCTTCTTTGTTACCACCCACGCAGTATATGGAGCGTCCGAGAGCAGTCCTGCTCAGGAATATGTGCATGATTACATATACCACTATGATTACCAGGAAGCTGATAGGGAATCCGGCAACGATGGTCTTTTTACCAAGCCACTGTACAGATTCCGGGAACGCACTTACCATCTGTGAATTGGTAACTACCAGAGCCAAGCCCCATAGTACGTTTTTCATACCCAGTGTGGATACAAACGGGTGCGGCAGGTGCAGTTTGGTAAGAAGCAATCCGTTTGTGCAGCCGACAGCTGTACCTAAGAGGACCGCTACTACTAGCATCACAAGTCCGCTTGACATGCCGGCTTGTTTCATGGCTCCCATGATACATGCACAGAATATGGCGTTAGCACCTACAGAAAGGTCGATACCTGCCGTGATCAGGCAGAGCAGCATACCTGTAGCCAGGAATGCGTTAAACGCCGTCTGTTTGAGTACGCTCATGATGTTTGTAACATTGTAGAAGTTATGATTCAAAACAGAAAGAATCACGCACATCAGTACGAGCGCCAGAACGGTACCCATCTGGAAGCCGCCCTTACTCTTTTTAAGAGTTTTTTCTTCGGCTTCTTCAATAGCCGCGTTCTTTACTTCTTCATTGAGATTCTTTTTATCACTCATCTAAACTACCTCCCCATGCCGCTTTCATGATGTCTTCCTGATTGAAGTGCTTGCTGTCTCTTTCGATTTCTGCCATTACCCTGCCGCCGCGCATTACGACTACACGGTCTGACATGCCGAGAACCTCAGGCATTTCAGAAGAAACCATGATGACACATTTGCCCGCCTTGACCAGACGGTTCATAACATTATATACCTCGACTTTTGCGCCGACATCGATACCTCTTGTAGGTTCATCGAAGATGTAGATGTCTGCGTCAGCATTGACCCATTTTCCGATAACTACCTTCTGCTGATTACCACCGGACAACTGGCCCGTGATTTCATCCAGAGAAGGCGCTTTTATTCTCAGGTCTGTCATATTCCTGCTTCCGCTTTCTTCGATTTTTTTCTCATCAAGCAGAGCTCCTGAAGAGTGTTTCTTCAGACTGGACAGAACGAGATTGGTTCTGATCGGCTGCGCGAGTACAAGGCCCTGACCTTTTCTGTCTTCCGTAAGAAGCGCGATTCCCGCATCGATTGCCTGCTCCGGAGATTTAATCTTTATCTCTTTGCCTTTGACCTCGATGGTTCCTCCGTCGATAGGGTCGGCTCCGAATATGGCTCTTACGGTCTCTGTACGGCCTGCCCCTACAAGTCCGGCAAGACCGAGAATCTGTCCGCCGTATGCTTCGAAGCTTACGTGATCCAGAACTCCTCCGATTACAAGGTCATTAACCTTCAGGAAGCATTCGCCCTTTTCACCAAATTCTTTAGGGAACTGGTCGTCAAGCGTACGACCTACCATCGCTGCAATAAGCGAGTCATTGTCCCATTCCGATATATCCTTAGTGGCTATGTATTCGCCGTCACGCATTACTGTGACTCGATCGCACAGCTCAAATAATTCTTCGAGTTTGTGTGAAACGAAGAGGATGCCGATTCCTCTTTCCTTAAGTTCGCGGCATGTCCTCATGAGCTGAGCAACTTCCTTCTCTCCGAGCGAGGATGTAGGCTCGTCCATGATGATGACTTTCGCATCAAGGAGTACCGCTTTTGCGATTTCGATCATCTGCTGGATACCCATACCGTAGGTTCCGGCAGCCTTGTGCACATCTACCTCCTGACCGAGGTCTTCCATGATCTCTGCCGCTCTTTTGTGCATTTTGTCATAATCCAGCAGTATTCCTTTTTTAATCCAGTTGTTGATAAAAACATTGTCCGTGACACTCAGGAGTTTTTCGATATTGAGTTCCTGGTATACACAGGCAATACCTTTAGCTTTTGATTCGTTCGGGTCTTTGAACGTGCAGAGTTGATCTTCAACATAGATTTCGCCCTCATCCGGCTGATGTACGCCGGTAAGAACCTTGATCAGTGTTGATTTGCCGGCACCGTTCTCACCTATAAGACCGTGAATCTCTCCGGGTTTGATTGTCAGCTGCATATTGCTGAGCGCCACTACACCCGGAAAGCGCTTTGTTACATTTTTTAATTCAACTATATTTTCGCTCACTTTTTCACCTGCTTTTCTTTCTAGAATAGCTAGTTATAAATTCCGCTTAGGAGGAATAACCCCCTAAGCGGAAATAGTTACGCCTTAAGACGTCTTTTTATTATTTGCCGAGATATCCGTTAAGAGTATCCATACGCTCCTGAGCATTGTCAGGTGTAACTACGTCAGCACCGGAGTCGATGAACGCCTCGAGCTTCTCGCCGTCGATAGCTTTGCAGCAAGCTTCAACAGATTTGTATCCCATCTCATATGCCATCTGAGCAACGGACATTGTCTCCTCGCCCTTCAGGATGGATTCGCAAGCGGAGAGTGTTCCGTCGAATCCGAGGAATACTGTGTTCTTCCAAGCATCGTTGCCTGCAGCAGCACGTGCAGCAGCCTGTGCCATATCGTCATTGTTAGCGCAGATAATAGCAACGCCTTCCGGATGGTTCTGGATGATAGCTTCCATAGCGTTTGTAGCCTTGTCAGCTGTACCGTCAGCATACTGAGTCTCATTCTCGAGGAACTCACCGCCGTTTTCGTTAACACCGGCTTTGTATCCGTTCATACGGTCAGTATTTGTCTGGTCGCCCTGAACGCCTGCGATCTCGATGCACTTGATCTCTTCCCAGCCTTTTTCCTTTGCAAGCTCAACAGCCTTAGCAGCACCGAGCTTAGCAGCAGCTTCGTTACCTGTTCCTACGAATGACAGGATTTCCGGAGCTTCGATCTTTGTGTCAACTGCGAGGATTGGTTTTTCCTTTCCTGCAATCAGTGTTGCTACTGTATCACTCTGAAGCGGAGCGATTACATAGCCGTCATAAGAGTCATCATTGAGGTCTGTCTCAATCATGTTCTGCTGCTCGTCGAAGGATGTCTCTGATGGAGGTCCTTTAACTTCTACAGTAACTCCGTTCTCTTCGCCATAAGCGAGAGCGCCGGCCTGTACATAACCCCAGTACTCTGATGATGTTGTCTTCAGGATAACGTCGATTTTCTTATCGCCGCCTGCTGCAGCCTCACCTGAATCTTCTGTTGCTGCGTCCTGTCCGCCACCGCATGCTGCCAGTGTGAACACCATGATGCCGATGACGAGAAGAGCAAATAGCTTTTTCATCTTCATAATAAAAATTCCTCCTTACATAATATGTTGAAATTAATATTGTCCAACAATAAAAATATAATACAAAAACCGCTATTACGCAATATGTCTTTTAGCATTGTGACAATTGATTAACAAAGCCCGCAAACGCTGTAACCACAGTGGTTTTGCAGGATTATTTGAGAATTCTCTCTATACTTTCCCTCACATACAATTCTTTTGTGTCTGCGATTTCCATCATCTTCCTCTTGAGTCCGGCTATCTCCGCACCCGCATCTTTGAGTTCTTTGATGGCTTTCTTATGCTCCTCTGAATCAAAAGCTGCCGTGCAGTCCTCGAGAACCGTCACTTCGTATCCCTTTTCGAGGAATCCAAGCGCTGTCTGCATTAGAGACAGGTGAGTCTCCGCACCCGCAATTATGACTTTCTTCGCATCCACCATAGCGGTGTGAGAACTCATATCATTGGCCGTCCACGGGTCTGTCTTCATATGCTCTGCAATCTCGCATCTCGTAGTCATGTCAAAAATTCCACCTATCAGGTCTCCTTTTCCGTAGGCTTTTGTGAAGAGAATAGGCAAATCCATCCTTGCAGATGCATGCACAAATGTCTCGATTTTTTTTGCGAGCTTATCCCTTCCCTCGATTTCATCCAACACATCTTCCTGGGCATCGACTATTACAGAGAGAATTTCATCTTTTGCGTATGCGCCCTGAAGCCTCGCCAATGAAACCTTGTCTGAAATTGATGTCGGCACCGGGGACACGGCTACATAATTGTCTTCCACGACATCTATGTCGTACTCTACGCCGATTCTTCCCGGCGCCGGGCGACCGGTCATCTGGTAGAGACCCTCCCCGACTTCTTCAAACACAAAGTTGAGTCCGCATCCGGCCGGCGCTGTATCGACTATCTTGTATCCCTTAATCTCACCTGCCGGCACTTCCGGTGCGTTTACGCTTATTATCACATCAGAGCCGACCTTGTCCGACATCTCCATCAGCATAGGAAGCATTCCGAGAATGTAATCAAATTCCTTGGCCATATGGCTGCCAACGGAAAGAGCAATCGACCTTATTCCGTTCAAAGCCCCTTCTCTGGCTGCGGCCAGGGTTCCCGAATAATAAACGGCAAGCCCCGTGTTGTAGCCGAGGTTAATTCCGCTGATGACATAATCCGGCCTGATGCCTTCTCTCTCGAGTATGCAAAGCCCTACTTTGATGCAGTCAGCGGGAGTTCCGTGCGCCGCATAAGCCGCAGCCACCCCCTTCATATCCCTCTTCTCAACTTTCAGAGGGTGAAGAAATGTTATGCTCTGACTCTTTCCGCTCTGCTCCTCTGCGGGTGCCACTACATATACATCCGCCAGGGGTTTCAGTGCTTCTGCAAGTGCCTTCAATCCGCTTGAATCAATTCCGTCATCGTTTGTAATCAGTACTTTAGTCATCTTTTTCTCCCATTTCCTGCAATGTGTTATTTATCTCTAAACTATTCGCTTTGATCTTTTTCAAAAGCAGCCCCTTCTGTGGTTTTTACGCTTCCGTCTTTCAAAATGAACACTGCCTCTATTCCGTCCATGTTTTCAATCAGAGCCGTACCTTCCTCGGATCCTTTGATGAGGCAGATAGTGCTGAGCGCATCAATGTCCGCTGACTTTCCGGTTTCCGCTGTCAGCGTCACTCCGTTTACATCTGTATCCACAGGATATCCGGTTTTCGTATCCAATATATGATGATAGACTTTTCCGTCCACCTCAATCTTACGCTCATAGACGCCCGATGTGACCAGGGTCTTGTCCTTAACTCCCATTTTGCCTGCTATCTCAGTTCGATCGCTGTACGGAACCTCAACTCCTATGTTGAAATTTTCACCGTCCGGTTTGCTGCCTATGCAAATGACATTGCCTCCGAGATTGATGATGCCTGAAGTTACACCCCGTTCCTTTAACAGTTCACTCATCTTGTCTCCGATGAATCCCTTGGCAATACCGCCGAGGTCAATCTTGGTTTCTGGGTCTTTTAGTCTGACTTTGTTTCCTTCTATTTCTATATTAGCGTAGCCTACATGCTTTACTGCCTCGGCAAGTTTCTTTTCATTCGGAAGTTTGGCTTCTCCCTCAGCTGCATGAAAATCCCAAAGTTCCGTGATGCCGCCGACCGTGATGTCGAAGGCTCCATCCGACAGTTTTGAATACTCTATGCCCTTCTGAATCAGTTCGACTGTTTCCGGACTTACCTCAGTCCACTCTCCCTTTGCGGCATTGATACGCCCTACAAACGAATCCTTCTTTGTCCTGCTCAGTGTATCATCGAGATGCCTGCAAAGCGCAAAGGCTTCATCGATTGCAGCCTCTGCACTTTCTTTTGCATCAGCGTCGGCATCCACATCGGAATTGCCCGCACTTCCCATCTCATAGATGCTGATGCTGCATATGGTATCAAGCAAAAACTCCTCCCTGCTTACCGGCTCCGGCTCGGCCGGTGCGCAGGAAGTCTGTGTTATAATAATCATCGTAATAAGCAGTAATAATGATGTAATTCTTTTATTCATTTTGCGATTCATAGATTTTTGTAATCTCCTCAGATTATTGCGTTTTTCATTCTGAGCGAGGCAAACAACATCCGAAAGATGAAACAGTTCATACGAAAAGCGGACATCATATTGTTAATAGTATTGCTCGCGTTGGGCCTTGCTGCCACGGTTGTTTTGGCGCGCACGGGTGCGGGAGCTCCTGCCGATGACATGGTCGTCATCAAATCCGGCGGAGAAATTTTCGGTCGTTATCCTCTCAACGAGGATGTCGAGATTGAAGTCCCGGCTCCTTCCGGAGGAGAGAATGCAGTCACCATCAAAGGCGGCAGCGTGACTGTTTCTTCCGCGTCTTGTAAAAACCAAGTCTGCGTTAAACACGGCAGCATTTCGAAGAGCGGCGAGAGCATAGTTTGCCTGCCGAACAGACTCATCGTAACCATCGAAGATAAATCAGGAGGTGAGTATGACAGCATCACCTCGTAGCAAACTCGGGGCCTCGTTCATAGCTCGCGTCGCCCTAATGGCCGCGCTCGCTTTGATATTCTCTTATGTCGAGGCAATTATACCATACAGCCCGGGAGTTCCGGGTATCAAACTCGGCATTGCGAACATAGTCACAGTTATTGCGCTGTATAAGTTCGGTCCTAAAGATGCAGCCGCCGTCAGCATTATAAGAATAGTTATCGCAGGCCTTTTGTTCAACGGTCTTTTCGGTATGCTCTACTCACTGGCCGGTGCTATAGTGAGTTTGATTGGCATGATATTGCTCAAAAAAACCGACCTCTTCTCAGTGGTCGGTGTAAGTATGGCTGCAGGTGTCCTGCATAACCTCGGTCAGTTATTGATGGCATCCGCCCTGATCGCTGACCTTCGAATATTCTTTTATTTCCCCGTCCTGCTCTTCAGCGGAATCGCTGCCGGCATATTCGTCGGCATAGTCTCCGCGTATGTCCTCAGGGTTCTTCATTAAGGTTTGAGTATTTGCGGTGTCGCTTCCCCGGCAGCTTCTGAAAGTGCCGAGTTTGCAAAATATACTGCTGCCAATCCTATAAGGAGCATTCCTCCCAGTACAGGATATACTGCCGTCAGAAAACTCGTCGTGCCGTATATCTCGAGCACTCCTTTGATAACGCTTCCGATACTCAAAGTTGCAATCAATGCCATAAGCAGCGTCTCGCCTACGGGACCTGCTGTTTTTATTATGCCTCTGTTGTCTGCGAGATACGGCAGGCACCCCATAACGAGCGGATACGCAAACGCGTAAATCATATGGTTTGAATATACCCCGTGGCTGAAGAACTCATAAACCGCTCCTGCCGCTGCGAGTAGCAGTGCCGCAATCAGATATCTCCTCGCCTTTATTACATTCTCCGTATAATATTTCTTTTGTGTATTCATTTAGCATCTCCAATCTGCTGTCCTCTCCGCCTAATACTTTTTCGGCAGTAGATTAAGCTCCTATATAAACAATGTCGCTTACGCTTCTCTCACTGCCCTCGCCATGGCCGGCGCGCCCTCCGGTCGGATTGTTGACGATCTGTCCGTTGAAGTACATAGTGGACGATCCGCCGCCGTCGAGGTTATACGCTGTATCACATCCCAGCTCTTTCATCACTTCGGCAAGCTGATAGAGCGAGAGGCCCTCACTTTCATCCGTGCGACCGTCGGATACTACGAATACGTAGTGGCAATCATCGATTATTCCGATTGCGGTCCTCGGATTGCTGGACATAGACTGTTTAACCTCTTCATTCTCTCCGACTGTGATGCTGCCTGACTGAACCAGCGCAGGTCCGAAAGACATCGTCTGCACGGCTCCGTCTTCCAGGAGTTCTTCCGCACTCACTTCGTCCTCGTTTACTATCTTCCAGGATCCGTCCGAGTATATTACGAGATCGTCGCGACCTGCTGATGTGTTTCTGTAAAGCGTCCCGTTCTTGATTACGTAACCTGCTTCTCTGGCTCCGTAGTAATCACCGTTTATGGCAAGCACCGCATTGTTGTTATCTGCCATTTCGGATGTGTCCTCTTTGACATTCCTTCCGTACACTCCCTGTGCCAACGCGGTCTTGAGATACTCAGGCGAACTTACCTGAACATCCGCTACATAAACTGTCGTGTCGTTTTCCCTGTACTCGCTGAGGCTGACTGAGATGTTTTCATCTTTGTAAGTGTCTGTGCTGATGACCGCCTCGGTATTGGTTTCAGTGCCTGTGCTGTCTGAGGCTTCGGTGTTACTCTCTGTTACTGCGCCCTGTTTTCCGCCGGCTGCCTCGAGTGCGTCCTCTTCCTCCTCGGTAAGCACGTTGCTCGATACGTCGGCTGTTGCCTCCCCGTATACCTTTGTGATTACGAACGTGTCCATGAGAACGTATACGGTGAATATGCTAAGTGCAGTCATGTATGCTATTAAAGCTTTCTTTGCCTTGCTCATATCTGTCTCCTTTATAAAAAATCACGTATTTCTGAACCGTCCAGCTGATGAAGAAGAAAAGCATTTCCGTAAGCACTTTGGCAAGCATGCTGTTCATCTCAAGTGCGCCCGTAAATGTGCTGAGCACTATCGTATTTCCGATCAGTATTATCCCTGCAAGCAGGAAATACTGAAGAGCCGATGTGGCGACTTTGGCTTTGCTCTTAAAAACCAGCTTTCTGTTGATGCTGTAATTAGCAAGCGAACTCAGAACTCTCGCTCCGATGTTGGATATGATAAGTCCGTGAGCGAGACCGGCTGCTCCTGTCGTCAGCATGAGAGCCGCAAAGGCTATGTAATCGATCAGAAAACCTATGAACGATGACGCCGAGAACTTGATTATCTCCTTGTATATCTTGAATGAGTCCCTGACAGTGTCGAAGTGTGAGCTTTTGTTGCCCTCGATATAAACTGTCTCTATGTCCTCTTCGATAATCGGGGTTCCCTCTCGGGCAAGTTCGAGTAGCATATTTATCTCATACTCATATCGGTCTCCTTCGATCTCGAGAAGCCCCGGGATCATCGTTCTTCCGAACGCTCTGAGTCCTGTCTGGGTGTCTCTGACATCAACCCCGGTCGCAAGGCTGTATACATGCCTGGTGATGGTGTTTCCCATCATGCTCCTTGCAGGCACATCACCTGTGAATTCTCTGCTGCCAAGAACCAGTGCGTCTTTTTTGACTTCGGCTATCTTTGCAATTCTCAGTGCATCTTCCGGCGTGTGCTGCCCGTCCGCATCGACTGTTACAATAACCGAATCCTTGCCTGAAGTTCTGATTGTTCCCGTTGCTGTTTTCTCCGTTTCGGAATATGCCATGTACTTATATATGTAGTTAAGGCCGGTTTTGATTGCTGCTCCTTTTCCCTTGTTGGTTTTGTGAGTAAGCACTACCGCCTTCTGTTCTGCCTTTTCAAATATATCTTCATAGCCTGCTCCGCTTCCGTCATCAACCACTACGATCTCAAATCCCTTTGTCTTAAGCTCATCTATGAGAGTGAGCATTTTGGTATCCGGCTCATACGCCGGAATCAATGCAATATATCTCTTTCCCATCTCCGGCTCCTTTCCGACATTGAGTTATGTCTCGATAGTTATTTCATCGGTATTGTCTTATACCTCTGTTGCTGTTTCACGTGCTCCGCTTACGGCATCAGCCGCTTTGTTGTCATCAGGTCCCGGTTTCTTCATTCCCGGACCTCCGTTCATGCCCTTACCGCCGCCTCTCGGTCCTTTCATCTGACCGTCCGGAGGCGTACCTTGCGGTTTCTCTCCGTTCATCTGTCCGTCCGGCGGTGTTCCCTGCGGTTTTTCTCCGCTCATCTGACCTTCCTGTGGCATGTCTCCATTCATTCCGTTGTGACCGCCCATTCCGCTGCGGCCGCCCATTCCACCGCTGAGGGTGGAATAGGCGTTTTCTGTAAGTTCTATGCTTTCGTTGAAGCTTCCTGCTTCGAGTGTATATGTGTTTCCTTTGGCCATATCCGGCGTGCTTACGTATACGACTGCGAAGTCGAGTTCCGGTGTTACTTCCGTGATTGTCTTTCCGGATGAATCCTTGAGACTGACTTTTGTACCTGCGGACTGGTTACCCACGCTTACTGCGATGAGGCCCTGATTCTCCACAGAGCTGAAGCTCTGAGCCATGCCGGCTCCGCCCGTTCCTATGAATGTGCCGCCCGTGATACTTCCGTTTCCGTTATAATCGAGCACCGAGGTATCTCCCTGGGTCGGGCCGCATACCACTGTGTATCCTCCGCTGATAGCTACCGAGCCGTTTGAGTCGACTCCGTCGCCGCCTGCCTTGATATAGATGTTGCCGCCGCTGATCTCAATCGAACCATCTGTGCCGCCGTCGCTGAAGCCGCCTTTGCCGCCGCCCCAGTCGTCAGCCCCGAACGTCTGGCTGTTTGTGCTTGATGCGTTATTTCCGCCTGCTGCATT
>JAFREV010000166.1 GCA_017434685.1 Mogibacterium sp. | reverse complement strand
GTATATGATGAGCAAATCAGCATGATGGAAATGGTGCTGGATGTAGACGACATTTGCGAAGAGATGAATGCTATTCGCGAACAGGTCGCAGAAGCTTAATATCTAAAGGTAAGGGTCGATGTCCCGGAGGGTTTTCCGCATGAAAGCTCTTCGGGCAGCGGTCCTGTTACCAACTTTAAACAATTTTCACTCACGAAGGAGGGTCAGATGAAAACTTATGATATCGTGATTATCGGAGGAGGCCCGGCAGGACTTGCAGCAGGACTTTATGCAGGCAGAGCCAAGATGGATACTCTGATCATCGAAAAACAGAAATTCGGAGGACAGATAGTTATTACTGATGAAATAGAGAACTACCCGGGCTCGATCGAGGGCGAGACAGGTCCGTCCCTCATGGCGCGTATGGTAGCTCAGGCTGATAAATTCGGTTGTGAAAGAGTGGAAGATACGATCACCGCAGTAGAACTTGAAGGTGACGTTAAGATAATAAAAGGAAACAAGGGTGAATACCATGCCAAGACAGTTATAATCACCGGAGGCGAGGTTCACAAGAACATCGGATGCCCGGGCGAGAAGGAACTCACAGGCAAGGGCGTATCCTACTGCGCGACATGCGACGCTGCTTTCTTCGAGGATTTCGAAGTGTATGTAGTAGGCGGCGGAGATGCGGCTGTTGAAGAGGCTATGTACCTGACAAAATTCGCACGCAAGGTAACTCTTATCCACAGAAGAGATGAGCTCAGGGCAGCCAGATCCATCCAGGAGAAGGCATTCGCCAACGAGAAGATGGACTTCATGTGGAACACTACCGTCGAGGAGATCAAGGGCGACGGACTCGTCGAGAGCATGGTCGTAAAGGACACAGTAACAGGCGAGACAAGAGAGATCTTTGCTGACGAAGAAGACGGAACATTCGGAATATTCGTATTCGTCGGATACACACCTTCTTCGGAGATCTATGAGGGCATCATAGATATGGAGAGAGGATACATTCTCACAGACGACGACATGCGCACAAATATCCCCGGCGTATTCGCGGCAGGAGATATCCGCAAGAAGAGCCTCAAGCAGGTCGTTACAGCAGTGGCCGACGGCGCTATCGCTGCAGTACAGGCCAGTGAATACTGCGAAGAGCTTGCAGGCACAGCGTATAAAGGCGGAGCAAGAGCATAATATTTCCAATTTATAAAGGAGGACAGAACAATGTTAGAACTTGATAAGAAAACTTTTGAAGAAGAAGTACTTCAGGCTGAAGGTTATGTATTAGTAGATTTCTACGGAGACGGCTGCGTTCCATGCCAGGCTCTGATGCCACATGTACATGCACTTGCCGATCAGTATGGCGACAAGATTAAATTCACTGCACTCAACACAACAAAAGCAAGAAGAGTTGCCATCGGTCAGAAAGTAATGGGTCTTCCTGTAATTGCTATCTATAAGGATGGCGAGAAGGTAGAAGAGCTCGTTAAGGACGACGCAACAGCAGATGCAGTAAAAGCAATGGTAGAGAAGTACGTATAAGGAGACTACTATGAGTGATTATGCAGTAATCAGAGGAGCTAGCTATACGCTTGCATTTACACCTGATATGGTAATCCATGACGGAGCCACACAGGTAACTGAGAGAGTAGTTAACCCGGACGGAGACTATCTCAAGGCGCTGCCAAAACATCTCAGATCTTACGAGGATGTACTGGCATACGCACCTAACCAGGCATATATCGGAAATATGAGCAACGCTGAACTCCAGGCTGTGGAATTCCCATGGTATGACAAAAAGGCACCTGTAGCCGACAGATACGGCAAATACGGTGAGATCATGCCTCAGGATGAGTATTACGGACTCATGCAGATTTGTGACGTTTTCGATCTCGTAGAACTCGAAGCCGGCTTTGCAGCAGATGTAAAGGCTAAGCTCGCAGCCCATGAACTCTTCACAGAGGAGCAGGTTGCAGTTCTCGACAAGAATCAGTTCACTGCCGATCAGATTGCATCAGCAGTAAAGGATGAGGGCGCATGCGGCCTGTATATGGATGACAAGCTCGTCGGAGCCGTTAAGAGAGCTCATGACGTAGACGTTAACCTTTCGGCTCACGTAATGCTTGAGAATATTTCAAGTAAAGCTACGAGCGTTCTTTCGCTTCTCCACCTGGTAAAGGCTACAGGAATTGACCCTGCTGAAGTTGATTACGTAATTGACTGCGCAGAGGAAGCTTGCGGAGACATGAACCAGAGAGGTGGCGGCAACTTTGCAAAGGCTGCTGCAGAAATCGCAGGATTCGTAAATGCTACAGGATCTGACACAAGAGGATTCTGTGCGGGCCCTGCTCATGCTATCCTCAATGCTGCCGCACTTGTTAAGTCCGGTACATTTAAGAACGTTGTCGTTACAGCCGGCGGCTGCACAGCTAAGCTCGGAATGAACGGCAAGAGCCACGTTGAGAAGGAAATGCCTGCACTCGAGGATTGTCTCGCAGGATTCTCCGTACTCATCAGTGAGGATAACGGAACAGACCCTATCATCAGAAGCGACATCATCGGCAGACATAAAGTAGGTACGGGTTCATCCCCACAGGCTGTAATCAGCTCACTGGTAACAGATCCGCTCGATGAGGCAGGACTTAAGATTACAGATATCGATAAGTATGCACCTGAGATGCAGAATCCGGATATCACAAAACCTGCAGGAGCAGGAGATGTACCTGAGTCCAACTATAAGATGATTGCTGCTCTCGGAGTTAAGAGAGGGGATCTTGAAAAAGCACAGCTTGCAAGCTTTATCGAAGAGCACGGCATGAAGGGCTGGGCACCTACTCAGGGCCACATTCCTTCAGGAGTTCCGTTCATGGGACCTTGCAGAGATCTTATGCTCGCAGGCGAGATTTCAAGAGCTATGATCATCGGTAAGGGAAGTCTCTTCCTCGGAAGAATGACCAACCTCTTTGACGGTGTATCATTCGTAATCGAAGCAAACAAAGGTCAGAGCGCAGGCGGCGGCTCCGGAGTATCCGAGGCTGAGGTCAAGGGCATGATTGCAAATGCTCTTAAGGATTTTGCAGCAGGACTTTTGGCAGAGTAAAGGAGGGCATCATGGCTCAGAATATACAAAAAATGATCGCTGAGACCTTCCTGGAAATGGCCAATGGTATTGAAAGCGGAAGCTACGGCAAAAGACCTAAGATTGCATTGACCGGTATGGGCTCCGAACACGGTGAAGAAAACTCTATGCAGGCTGCTCTGATGGCTGCAAAGGACGGAGTAGACGTTTACTACATCGGAACACTTGAGGCTGAGGGCGTAACTACCGTAAAGGTAAAAGACGACGAAGAAGGCCACAGCAAGATGGAAGAACTGCTCGCAAGCGGCGAAGTCGATGCGGCAGTAACCATGCATTATCCGTTCCCTATAGGCGTTTCCACCGTAGGAAGAGTAGTGACTCCGGGCAAAGGCAAGGAAATGTTCATAGCCAACACTACAGGCACATCAAGCACTGACAGAATAGAAGGGATGGTAAAGAATGCCATCTACGGAATCATTGCTGCCAAGGCCTGCGGTTATGAGAATCCGAGCATCGGAATTCTGAATGTTGACGGAGCTCGTCAGACCGAGAGCATTCTCAAGGAACTCGCTGATAAGGGCTATCCTATAAACTTCGCAGAGTCTGCAAGAGCAGACGGCGGATGCGTCATGAGAGGAAATGACCTCCTGCAGGGAACCCCTGACATCATGGTCACAGATTCACTGACAGGTAATGTACTGGTCAAGATGATGTCCGCATTCTCCACGGGCGGAAGCTATGAAGCTACAGGCTACGGCTACGGCCCGGGAATCGGAGAAGGTTATGACAGACTGGTCATGATTATCTCAAGAGCATCGGGTGCACCTCTTATTGCAGGAGCCATCAAGTATGCGGCTCAGCTCATAAGAGGAGGAGTCTTCGAAGTAGCATCCAAGGAGTTTGCTGCAGCATCCAAGGCAGGTCTTAAGGGACTGCTCGATGCGCGCAAGGCTGCCGCCAAACCGGCTGCAGCAGAAGCAGAGGAAGTAAAAGCACCTCCTGCTGAGGTTGTTACCGAGGCTATTGCCGGAATCGAGGTAATGGATCTTGAGGACGGAGTACAGGCACTCTGGAAGCAGAACATATACGCAGAGAGCGGCATGGGCTGCACAGGACCTATCATCCGTGTATCCGAGGCCAATCTCGAAAAAGCTTGTGAGATTCTGAAAGCAGAAGGATTCATCAGCTAAGACAGACAAACATAATAAGAGGACTGCGTCTCTTTAGAAGATCAACTCCTAAATGAGGCGCAGTCCATATTGTGAGCAAATAATATGGGGGTAGATAGGTGCTGGTGTGCCTCGCGGTCTTCAAAACCGTTGTAAGGGGTTAGAAGCCTCTCGGGTGGGTTCGATTCCCACATACTCCCGCCATATAAATATCCCCCTGTTAAACACAGGGGGATTTAGCATTTTTGCATTTTCTATATCTTACATTTGGCGACGTATTTTACATCGTCAGGGAGTTTGAGGTCGTGCTCAGGGGCCTCGAAACTCCATCTCGGAGCGCTAGGCCTTACCGCCCACATTACCGAGTAGAAATTGAACATCGCGATTCCGTAGTTGAGATGCTCATCATAGTGATTTGTCATCTCGGTCGGAAGACCTACCAGGTATACAGTGTCGACATCTACGAGCATTCTGTATGGCTGAAGGTTCTGGAAGGACTGTGCATGTGCGACAGCTCTCAGGCAGTCTTCGAGTTCGTGATAGAAATAATCTGTATTAACTTCTGTCTTGAAGTCTTTGCCGAGGCAGAGCTCATCGAGGCTGATCTTAGGAGCGTTCTTTTCATCGTTGTCTTCTGCGCGATATCCGAATGCCAGTACACAGGCGAGCACCAGATCGGTCTCTGCATCAAGTGCGTCCTTGGCAGCATGCTCGTCATTGATTGTCAGCCAGCATGCGGAGATGCCAAGTTCCGTGAGTTTCAGCGTGATGCCTTGAATGATGTATCCGGCGTTCTCAAGATAGTGGTCTTTATTCTCTGAGAAGAGAACGGCATAGTGAGGAGCTTTGATGCAGATTCCGTTGTATCCTACGGAGTCTTTGAGTCTGTCAAAAGCGGATTCATCGTAGAATCTCAGCTCTGTTACAATCTCATCTACTAGATCACTTTCCTCGTCGTTGTGGTAAGCGACAACGGCCTCGAGTTTTTCTGTCTCTACACGCCTCTCATCGAACTTTCTGCAGGAATGTCTGTTTTTAACTATTTCCTCGTAGTATTTCATTTCTTTCGTACCTCTTGTTTGTTCATTATTAAGTGCGTTCAACGCTATATTCAACGCTAAAATTTTACCACTTAAACACATTCAATTCAATGAAAGCGAGCTATTACGAAATTTCTGTCAAAGTCAGTAAAAAGCGATTGAAACGCATGCTCCGATGATGTATAAATGATTTCGGACGCAGTAATCCGAGCGACTGCATTTTTACAGAAAGGTAAGTAAAAAATGTGGAAGGAACCTAAGACCAAAGGAATGAAGTTTCTGAGAAACGCGTTGATAGTTATTGTATCGGCTTTCTTTGGGTCATCCGTTCAAATATTTGTGATGATACCAAATGGTATGACGTCAGGAGGCTTACCGGGTGTTGTACGAATGATAACCCACTTCTTCCCTCAGATGAGTTATTCACTGACATATTACGGCCTTTCTATGATCATTCTGATAGTTGCATATTTCACTATGGGCAAGGCGGAAGTTGCCAGGATAATTGCATTGGCATTTGCATATCCGATAATGCTTTTCATTTTTGAGCAGACAGGCTTCACTCTTTTGGATTCACCGGATCCTTTTCTCGCGTCGGTGCTTATAGGCATAGGATACGGACTTGCAACAGGAATCGGATATATCGGAGGATTCTCATCCGGAGGAACGGATACCATAGCCAGAGTTTTGAAATATAAAGTATTCAACTATTTCCGCGTCGGAGACATCCAAATGGTGATAGATGTCACCATCATCTTAATATCTGCGCTCGTATTCAACGTAAATGTGGCTCTGTACGCGGCATTAAACGCCTTTGTGGCAGCCAAAGTCATCTCAATAGTCATGATCGGACAAAACGGCAAATACGTGCAGTTTGATATTATCCCGAGTCATAAGGAACTAAGCGATGCAATAACGGAATATATAATGAATGATGTAAACCGAGCCGTAACGACACATGTATCGAGAGGAGAGTATACACACGAGGAGAGAAGAACCCTCACCGTTATATGTACTCCGGCAGAGAGCATCAAGATAAAGAAATTCGTTGCGGAGACGGATCCTGAGGCATTTGCGACAACAATGCCTATCACCAGCGTATGGGGCAAGAGATTCTCGGATATCACGAAAGTGGATAATACTTAATGGAGGATTTCAAAATGCTGAAAAAACTTATCAGATGGATAAAATCATGTTTTGCGGGAGATGCTGCTATCAGCAAAAAAAGCAAAGCCGAGTTTAATAATAAAATGGCGGATCACAAAGCCAGAAATCGCGGCTGGAGAGGGCCTCTGAATGGATAAGTATTCTCTCATAAAAAACCGGACTCTCGTTGAACAGAGAGTCTCTTTTATTAGATTTAAAAACCACTACTATTTGGACTTAGCCCAAAAGAGGGCTCTATCAGAAATGTAGTAGGTCGTAGGCATAGGAAAGTTTGAGAATGGAAAATAGCAGTAGGAGGCAGCCGAGAAAGCAGCCTCCTTTTTCATACCCTCGCAAAGAATAATAGTAGGAGGTGCTTAGTTGCGTCAGCTGAGGCATAATAGTATCAGGAGGACTGTAGTTGTGGACTTTGGGAAATATACCGAAAGACAGTTAGAAATAA
Source organism: Mogibacterium sp. (assembly GCA_017434685.1). Lineage (GTDB taxonomy): Bacteria > Bacillota > Clostridia > Peptostreptococcales > Anaerovoracaceae > Crickella. The sequence goes on along the minus strand of JAFREV010000166.1, from coordinate 3,078 downwards.
TTGAAGGTAGAGTACCGTTGTACCTGGTTGAGGAGATCGAGGTGCGCCGTCTTTATGTAAAAGCACAGTATGTTTTCGACAGAGACACAACCATCTTTGCAGAAACTGAACTTAAGCGAAGGAACATCCGTGTAGTTGACCGGAGCAAGGACTACAGCAGTAAACAGAAAGATATTATAGAGGGCCGGATTGCCATGGAGGACTGCGAAAAAACTGAACTGGCAACACTGTTCCACAAGGCACGCTACTTCGGAGACCGCGACCTTGGAGAAAGAATCAAAGCCGAACTCAAAAGTCGGGACAACTGGATTTGCGCAATAGACGGGTACAACACTATCCAGACAGCCATAATCGAAGGATTGAGCGATATAACATCGATTCATAATAATGCCCTTAGAGGGCTGAGACGAGTGGCTCTCTTTCTTGGCGATTTGGATATAGTCGAATGGCTTGACGAGGAATACGAGAAAAGAGCGCTCAAGCCATCAGAGGCTGAAAAGGTTCAGCTTGAAGATATAGAGTTTATGGTTCAACAAAGCCTCTACGGCAAAATGAAGGACTTCGAGCTAAATTATGCCTTCCACTTGTATCGCAGGAAAGGGAATGTCGAAACCCTTATCGAGCTTGGCAAGGAGATAGCGCGGAGAAGTTACTATGTCCGCAGACAAAAATATGATGACAATGAAAAATCCATAATCAATGGAGAAAAAGATCTTTCACAGGTTCATTCCTACTGGCTTGAACACCTCAAAGATAAGCTTCTGCTTGACGATTCAAAAGATTATTCTGAACTTATCGCTGAGATAATCTCGGAATTGGACCAAAGAGAAGCTGCTCGTATGGCAAAGATAGATTCAAAAAAGAATGATTACACAGATAGACAGAGAAAGCTTCTGGAGGGTAATATCCCGCTGTATAAGGAGAATACCTCACAATTAAAGGTTATCCTCAGAAAGGCAGAAAAGCGCGGGGAAATCGAAAAGGCGGCCTTTATTGAGAAGGAGATAAGGGCGCGTGAGGCCAAGCTCGAATCAGGCCAGCCATATAGTGACATACAGCAGATGCTCATCAACAGCATTAAAAATCACACTTCCCCGAAATCTTTGCCTGAGGAGCCGGATGTATCCATAGACGGCCCCGAGTTTGGAAGATACGCTGAAGATTATGGTGTATATCGTATACATGAAAGCTTGCTCTGCAGCCAAGTCAGCTATCTTCGCGATGAGGAGTATGAACAGAGCCTTTGCGAGCAGAAAAAGGCCCGCCCATATACAAGAAGACAACGACTGATTCTTGAAGGAATAATATCCATTGATGATGTCCGGGATTATGAGATTTCAAAACTCATAGAAAAGGCCAGGGATCTCGGGGATGAGTATTACGCATCTATGCTCGAAGATGCCCGCGAGGAGAAGGTCTGCTCAGCAAACAACATATCTGTCGATGGAACCAGCATTGCCAGAGGCGAGATACCATACGAAGCCGTGAGCGTTTATCAGCTGAGAAGGCTGGGGGAAACGGCCAAAGCTGCCGGCGACATGCAGCTGTATGAGCTCACTCAAACGCTAATCATAGAAAAACAAATCGATTGCGATGAACGGAATAAAGTGAGGGCCAAGAACCCGTTCTATCGCAAGGGCAATATGACTCCGCCGGGAAGCAGGAGCCCTGCCAAAACAAAGGAATGGGCAATTGACATACTAGAAAGCCGCGTATACCCGACCTTGTGCACTATGATGGATCTACAAGATATCAGGCTGCTTGCAGTCACGATGGACAACCCGGCGTATGCCGAAGTGGCGCGATTTTTAATCAACGAAAGGAAAGAACGTAGCATCGTGTATACGGCTCAAACTAAGGAGCAGGCCATCAGCGTTATCGACTGCCATACATGGTATCCTGTAGCATGGCCATAGATATACAGCACATAAAAACATAATCAATTTCACAAAACCATGGGTTCCGAAGGGAGCTCATTTTTTCATTGTTGAAAGGAACTCATTTATGAAATATTCAAAAGACCAAAAGAGAAAAAGCTTTATTGCAACTATTCAGATTGTTCCACGAAAAAATGTTACAGAGAGTGAAATTCTGTCAGACATAGGAGCTATTTTAGATGAAAAAGGCTATGAGTGTTTTGGGCTCGTTGCGTTAACAGAAGATGTTACATCTCCTAGTTCAGATAGAATTGACTTTGTAGAGAGCTTCAATAAACATCGCGAAGCGCTTGCGTCTCTGTTTAAGAGGGAATAAATCCCTCATTTAAATGAAATGATTGGGAATTATGAACTTGATAAGGAGGACAAATACATGGATAATAAAGCAAGACTAACAGGCACAGTTTTTCACAAAGAAAGACAAAGCCTTGGTTATGTTCCAGAGGAGCAACAGATGTTCTTTGTACTTCAAGACGATAATTATGAGACTTCACTGGGACTTATAGATTTACTGAAAGGCCTATGGCTTGCTGAAGAACACGGCTGCATACCACCTCTTAATGAAAGATGGTGGAAGAGTGTGGATGAAAGGTACGAACTTGGATACTTTCAAGATAAAACCGGGACGTTATAAACCGCATACTCTCAACAGAGAAAATTTCGAGAAGTATACACGGAAAGAACATAATGTGTATGTTCAAATTGGAAAGGATGGCGAAAAGCAAAAGGCGTTCAAGAAAAGCAGTCGCTGCAACATTCTGATAAGAGTTAGCAAAAGCAGGTAGAGGGCCTGCTTTTTTCATAGACAAAATGTTAAAAAGATACAAAAATAGCTAAATATGGAAAAATCGTATCAAAATGATAAAAAAGAGAATTTTTCTGCTACAATATGGAAGAGGATATGTAGCATTTTTACGAAAGGGGAGACGGAAATGGGTGCTAAATATAGTGCGAAGGATATCGCTGAGCACGTTGTTACAAAATGCGTCCGAGAGCAAGAACCTATCACGAACCTCCATCTGCAGAAGATCCTGTATTTCATACAGAGAGATTATGTAAAAAAAATCGGAGAGCCTCTTTTTGCTGATGAATTTGAAGCTTGGAAATTCGGCCCAGTTGTTCCTTGCATCTATTACGAATT
>JAFREV010000165.1 GCA_017434685.1 Mogibacterium sp. | reverse complement strand
TCCTGGAGTTTTTTGAGCAAGTCCTGATCACTTTCCAGTATTTTATGCACCATACCCCAGTTAGACAGGAGCCCTTCGACGCTCTCTGAACTCAGCACTACATCAATGAGTCCGGCAGATCCGGTCTTATACATCGCAGTCAGTCTGTTTCCGAGAGCTGTATTCTGCTTTTCTATCTCCGCTTCTTTCTTTTTAATCTTTTTCTTAGTCTCTTCTATCTCAGCCTCCGTGGCAGCTATGGACGCCTTTGTTGCTTCTATCTCCGCTTTGGTAGCCTCAATTTCACCCTGTATGTTCTCGAGTTCTTTTTCGGCATCCTCAATATTAGCTACGGCTGCTGCTCTTTTCTTGGCAACCTCCTTGGCTTCCTTTTTCTTTGCATCTGCCTGCTCTTTTGCTTGTTCCGCTGCTTTTTCGGCCGCTGCTCTTTCTTCCTCAGTATCAGCATATGCGGAGAAAAATGCTGCAGAACAAAGAGCCGCTATCAGCATAAGAACAAGTATTATGTTGAGTCTCTTTTTATTATTCATCTCGCCACCCTGTTTATCTCACCTATTTGTCCAAAAATCTTCTTATTGAGATTCCGCTTCCTATGGAGCCTATCAGTACTCCGAGAACCAAGAACAGCACCAAAAGCACCATCGAAAGCTGCTCTGCAGGTACTATCTTGATTGAAAGTATTCTGTTTACATCTTCGCCTATTATTCCGGCAATCCTTGAATATATAACATGCGTGAGCCCCGTAGCTGCTAAAGCAGATACTATTCCCACTATTATTCCTCCGAGTATGAACGGCGCTCTGACAAAACTGTTTGTAGCTCCGAGATACTTCATTATGCCGATTTCCTTCTCTCTGTTAAACACGGTCAGTTTGATCGTATTGGCAACAATGATGATTGAAACAATAATGAGAAATACCATGGCAACGATTGAGCCGAGTTCGATAAATTTCGAAAGCTCTGCCAGTTTTTCAATAGTATCTCTGTAGTAGACGATGTCCTCTACTCCAGCCAGTTTTGGTGCTTCTTCTGCGAGCTTATTTGCAGCATCTTTATTCGATACGTACACGTTAAATGAATCCGGCAACGGGTTTTGCGGAAGATTATCAAGGAGATACGCATTATCTCCCCAGCTGTCCTTCAGCGTGCCGAGTGCATCATTTTTGCTGACAAACTCGACTTTTTCCACGCCGTCCATCTCTTCCAGTGTTTTGGTCAGAGTCTGAACTTCATCGGCTTTTGCACCGTCTTTAACATATACCTGAACTACGTTGTAGTCCTTTTCAATCGACCTCGTAAACATATTCAGATTTACAAATGATACGAAGAACAGTCCCAGTATCAGCATCATGGCTGTGATTGCCAGGATGGTAGTAAAGTACATACCTTTATTTCTGCCCATCTGAACGAAGGCCTGTTTGAGGTTATATCCGAATCTACTCATATGTGTCCTCCCCTCCGTACAGATACTCGCCGAGCATCTCATCTACTTCTTCATCCGACACCTTCACAGGCTGACTTACACTTGTCATGGTCTGGCGAGGCGAAAGACCTGTCAATGTCTGACGCGAGATGCTTGTAATCGTACGTCTTGCATCCGATGCATCATCCGGCACCTCTTCAACGTCAAAGTCTCTGAATACGTAGCCGCTTGCACCGTCGGAGATTATCCTTCCTTTGTCTATGGCCACTACTCTCTTGTTCATAGAATCTACGATGTCCCTTGCGTGAGTAACCATAACAACCGTCGTACCTCTTATATTAATCAGTTCGAGAAGAGCCATTATCTCCATTGCAGTCACCGGGTCGAGGTTTCCGGTAGGCTCGTCGCAAATAAGAACTCTCGGCTGATTTGCCAAAGCCCTTGCGATACCGACTCTCTGCTGCTCGCCCGCCGAAAGTTCCGAAGGATATCGGTTGGCTTTATCCTGAATATCTACGAGTTCGAGCACGTGCGGAACTCTCTCTTTGATTTCCTTTCTGCTCTTGTGGAGTACCTCCATCGCAAATGCGACATTCTCATACACGGTCTTCTTTTCGAGAAGTCGGAAGTCCTGAAAAACCATCCCGATTTTCTGTCTGACTTCAGGAACTTTGCGTTTTCTGAGTTTGGTGATGTCCTGACCCGAAAGAATAATCTGCCCCTTGTCCGGATCGAGCTCTTTGAGAATGAGCTTGATGAAAGTGGTCTTTCCGGCTCCGCTCGGTCCTACGAGGAATACGAAGTCGCCGCTTTTGATGTGTATGGACACATCATCGAGCGCCACATTCTTTCCGTACTTTTTTGTAACGTTCTTGAATTCAATCATTAGTTGTGATTCCTTCCTTAATATAACCTGTGTATATGCTTAAAATAATTATTAACTATTTCTCAGGATCCGCTTCTTCATCCGGTATTTCCTTCATTCCGGCAAACTCTCCGTAGGTGAAGAATACGAGGCCTATCCATATTATTCCGAGTGCCATCATCTGCACTTTGTCCGTCGGTTCCCTGAACATAAATATGCCGAGCAGGAGTGAAATCGTCGGGCTTATGTACTGTGCAAGCCCTATCACCTGCAGCGAAGTTTTCTTGGCTGCATATCCGAACAGTGCAACGGGTATCAGCGTCATCAAGCCGCTTGCCCACATCGTCGCGTATTGCATTGGAGCGTGCACGCTTATGGCACCTATCCCCTTGGCTTCTATATATATGATGGCAAAGGTCGCAAGTACCGCGTAAGGCATCGTTTCGTATACGAGTGCTATCAGCGGCGGCTGGTCCGACGCTTTCTTGATTGCCGAGTATATAGCCCATGTAATCGCGAGTCCGAGTGCCACTTCCGGAAGTTGTCCGAAGTGAGCGAGTATTATCACTATGGCCACAAGAGCCAGACACATTGCTGTGATATTGTATTTTGTAAGTTTCTCCTTAAAGAGCACTATGCCGAACGCGCAGATTACGATAGGCTCTATGAAATATCCTATCGATGCCTGTATGACGCGCTCTGAGTTCATTGCCCAGATGTACAGGCTCCAGTTGAC
>JAFREV010000164.1 GCA_017434685.1 Mogibacterium sp. | reverse complement strand
GCCACCGCAAACATATATGCCGCCGCCGGAACCATAAGAAATGTTATCTTCTATTACAGTAGTGCCCTTGATATCCGTTGTATCGTCATCGATGGCGAGCCCTCCGCCGTATTGTCCGGCGTAGTTATTTTTAAGTGTGCATTTTTCAAGATCAAGATCTGCTTCATCCATGAAGATTCCGCCGCCGCTATCTGCTGCACTGTTACGGATAAATGTGCAATTATTTATCGTGATGTCATCGCTTGAACGAACGCCTCCTCCCTTACCCTTTGCGACATTATCCTTAATGACGCAGTTCTCCAGAGTTGCGTTGTTCTTATTGTTTATTCCGCCGCCGCCTTTTTTTGTAGCATTGTTACCGCTTACAGTGACGCCATCAAACTCTATTGTTCCGCCGTCGTTATATACTCCGCCGCCGTCTTCGCACTCGTTATCTTTAATACTGCCACCGGTCATCTTGACTCTTCCGTCGTAAATAGTAATGGCCCCGCCATTGTTCTCGGCCCAGTTGTTGCTGATCTCTGTATTGATAACATACAGCGTTTTATCTTCCTCTTGCAGACGAAAAGCACCGCCGTCCTCTGTACGGGACGTGTTATCCGAAATTATGCAGTTCTTGATCCTTGCATCACTTTTGAGGTGTATATTGAGTCCGCCGCCGTCGTTTTGTGATTCATTATTATTTATGTCGACATTCTCTATGTTAAATGTTCCTGTGTCCGTGCAGTAGATCCCGCCTCCGGTATCATAAGCTATATTATCTGCTACTTCTCCGCCCTTCATATTGAGCGTGCCTCGTACGAAAATACCACCGCCGTCCACACCGGCTCGGTTACCTACAACCCTAACGTCTTCGAGGTTACATGTGCAGCCTTTGCCGACGTGTATGCCACCTCCGTTGCTTGCATATCCGCCGGTGATGCCGCTAGTGAGTACAGGGTTGCTGTTTTTAATTGTTATATTTGAACTGTTTTGTATCTCGATTACATGACCGTCAGAGTCATTCTTGGTTCTCTGCCTGTCCATTGCAAAACCATTCAGGTCTATGGTGAGGGTTTTTCCTTTGATCAGAATCCTGTCTTTTCCCTCGGCGTAGATGCTCTGAGAGAGCATTATCGTTTTGCCGTTGTTGTTCGAATCGTTGACGGCATTTTGCATCGCCGTCCATGAATCCACAGGAACAATTTCTCTGCAGTAGTTCACATAGATCGTATAGTCTGTAGGGATAGGATATGTAGGCGATGCAACTGTCACGATAAGCGGAAGCGAGCCCTCGAACTGAGCGGAAAAGGTGATATTGCCGCCAGCATAGAAAAAGTAATACTGCGTACCTACATCAACACTTGTCACGTCACCTTCAATGCCTACTTCATCAAGCAGTGTCCGGATCGGCAGCGTCCCGGTATCCGCATCGATTTCCACATTATAGGTCAGAGTCACATAAGAAAATTCGACCCTGTAGAATGAGAAGCCATCGGTCTCTGCTGTTACGGTTTCCTCTTTTGCATCCGTCTCTGTTTCGAGTTTCTCGGCCTCGAGCACGATCTCAGTCTCTTTGGTCTTTTCGTCGATTACTTCATTTTCCGTAATATGGTAAATGTCCGCGCTGAGGTTAGGATCCGCTGCTCGCGCCATGTTGAAAGTCACATTCACTTTCTGATCGTCTGCAGGCTGAAGCTCTCTTCCCTCTGCATCCACGACCTTGATATCGAATGTATATGAATCTGCTACGTTAAGCCCGGCCGGGCGGACTTCATCTACTGCCTCGGTCGCATCAGCCTCATCTTTCTTGCTGACCTTCTCAACTACGAGCTCTGCGTCATCAGGGAATACATCGGCCTCTGCTTCGACCTTGACGATGACGTCATCGATTTCGGCTTCGCGAGTAAAGGTGTCGGCCTCGTCTGCCTCTGCCGGCTCATCCGAAACTGCGCTTTCCTCAGGAACGGAAATTAGTTCCGGTGCGGAAGCGTCCTCTTTGCCGAAGTTATCTGCTGCTGTTTCCGATGCGGACTTCGTATTGTCAGAGGATGCTTCGCTTTCTTCCACGGCTTTTTTCACCGCCGCATTCTCCTCCGTTGAGGTCTTCTCAGATTCGGTCTCCTGTGAAGATGCAGTGATGTCATTTACAGTTTCTTTTTGAGCCGCCCTTTGATCCGAAATCGGCTCAGCAAAAACCGCTGCCGGCATGTATGTGGCCGTAATCACCAGCGACAGAATTGCCACCAATATTCTCTTTGCGAAGTCTTTAGTATTCATAGTTTTACATTCAGATAAAATACTCGTTCGCCTTTTGTCCATTCTGCCTTGAATTATAGCATTTTCAAGGTTACAAGCGGGTTAGGTATAACTGATTTTTTATAAATAAAAAAGAGCAGAGCCGCATTGGATATGTACGGTACTCTGCCCTCTATTTTGGCTCGTAAAATTATTACTTGTGGTGGAAAACTATGATGTATTCTTTTCCGTCTTTGCTCATGAGACCGGTTATGGATTTCTCAGTTTCGTGAGGGTCGCCGAAAAATGAATAGCCCAGCTTTTCGAAGTAAGCAACGCCCTCATCGAAATTATCTACGTTTGCGCGCATTCCGAGGAAGCCATCTGAAAAGGAATCCGCCGGGAAATGTGAGCGCACAATATCCATGCGCCTGTTGTTCCCTTTTTCCAAAATCGCATATTCAAGCATCTCAATATTTGGTCTGTGCTTGACTTCGAATCCGAGGTCTTCGGTAAGACGCTTGATTTCTCCCTCAAAATCCGATGCATAAAATACCGGATAGTAATCACTGACTTTCATATTTTTTCCTCCTTTTTTGCAGTATTTATTTGCAGCCGAATATCTCCTCGGCTTTTTATGTTGTCACGCTCACCCAGCAAACAGGGTCTGATAGTTTTTCGAGTTCTTGTACACTGAGTTCCACAACGGAGTCCTCACCGCCTATGCCCGGAAAGACTGTCTCGCCTTCGTGCTTTCTGATCGAAAGATCGAGATAAAGTTTGGCGCTGTCCTTAAGGCAAAACGGATTGATAGTGCCCGGAAGGTGACCGATGAGTTCCTCAGTCTGTTCAGGCGGCAGCATGCTCGGACGTATGCCAAGCATCTCCTTGAACTTGCTGTTGCTCACTCTCGAATTGCCCGAAGCGATAACGACTATGGCCGTGCCGTTCTTACCTTTGAACGCAAGTCCCTTGCATATTCTGTCCACGTCAACATCGAGAGCCAGCGCCGTGCTCTCGGCCGTTATGTCCGTATTCTTGAAATCTATTATCCGGTCCTCCATGCCTTTGCTTCGGAGGAACTCCCGGCATCTTTTTTCCGCTTCGTTCATGAAAACCGTCTGTGTTAATTGCTTATGTATTAACTATATTCTCGCGCGACTTTCCTAGCAATTTGCCGCTTCAAATTGCTCCAACGAATCTATTTTAACAACTATCATTAAAGTAGCCAAGCCTTAATCATAGCTTCAATGAGTTCAGCTCTAAGGCCGCCTTTTTCTGAGTCGTAAGTTACTATTAAATTGTCCCAGGGTACAATCCCGACAGCTTCATACTCTTCAAACTTCCTCTTGTTGTCTATCCTATATTCTAAATCATCCATCATTCCGAGATGCTCCCAATAAACAACTTTATTATCTCTCTTTCTTAGAACTGTAAAATCCGGCACTCTGTATAGCCCGGGTATTCCTGTCGGACAATCTGATCTGTATATCAACCCATAGTGATCGAGCCTTGATGCAATATACACTTCGTTCTTCGATCTCATATTAGTTCCATCGGCGGCGGTTTGTGTCATATTCTCAGGATGATACTCTTCGATTCTGCCGAACCGGCTTTTCCAGGCACTCTCATCAATAGTCGATCTGTACACTTTGTTTGCAATTGCCGGGTTCGCTTCCATAAAATCTTTCATCACAGAGTTCTCATCAGATGGTGCAAAAAGGCTTGCTGCTTTCTCCAGCCTTTGGATATCCTTATCAATAGTTTTCAAAGCCTTCAGAATGTAATCTTTCCTTATCAATCCATTGAGAACATCCTCGTTTTTCTTGATTCCATAACGTCTTTCCTTCTTGCGATTGCCCGTTGCCGGGATTCGTTGGAGGTACCTTTCTGTACCATCATTTTTCAAAATCATCAAGCGCCCCTCCGGGAGCACCTCAAGTTCTTGCAGGAGATCGCATCTCCTCTCATTTAATTCACTTATTAAGTTTTCCAAACGTTCTTTGTATATCATATCTCTCCCAATACTTTAGCAATCCTATGTATCACCTTCGATCAGTCTTTGTGGATCCTGCGAATAATCTTTGTGGATCCTATGAATAATCCAGCGCCATCTATTCAACGGATATTTGCATCACCTCCGCCTCATTCAAATGGAGTTTTTAGGCAAATGTTACATTTTTGCACTATTTTTTTCATATATGTAACAAAGTCGCAAAGATGCGCTATGTAGATAGAATTATATCTGCTAAATGTGTGGATTTTGCGTTGTTATTGTCTGTTTTGCAAGGAAAATGTTACATATATAAAAGTTTTCTTTGAATTATGTAGCATTTGATAAAAAACTCCGTAAAAATAAGGGGGGCGCAAGAATTGGCAGTCGTTTTCCAATCAGCACAGAAACGCGCAGCGGCTATCATTTCCTTGCATATGCCAATACTTGCTTCATCGCTGTTTCTTTATCTATTCCGGCAAGTCGCAGTTTGTGGGCATAGCCGAGTATCTCTGAGAAGTTTTCTCCCGGTTGCAGACCTGCGTTTATCAGATCTTCACCTGTGATGTGCGGTTTTGACATGGTCTCCTCATAGGCGTGCAGCCTTTCAAAAAGGAATGCGCTGTCGCCTGAGAACGCGTCGTTTCCTGCAAGCACAGGTCTGTCTGCCATTGCGAACCAGATAAGGTCCTTCGGTGCTATTGCTGAATCGAACATCCTGTTGGTGGATTTGGGCGAGGTTTCGAGTAAGCCGCTACATTCGGTTTCATATGTAGAGGCACCATATTCATGACATATGTAATCACATCTTTCTCGTTAGTGATTCGCTTTACAAATGCTTCTGCCAGGGGTAGCCCTTTCGTCTCATGTTCGTATGCATGGATACGTCCGTTCTTCTCACTTGTTGTTACTATTTTACCTAAATCGTGAGTCAGTGATAGCAACATATAGTTGAATGCATCTGAGGCCTTATCTCTGTAAGCAGATGCTCTGTCTATGACCTCCATGGTATGTGTCCATACATCACCTTCAGGATGGTATAACGGGTCTTGTTCCAATCCTATCAGTCGTTTAAGTTCCGGAAACCACACAACCAACTGATCCATATCGCGAAGTGCTTTGAAGAACAAAGAAGGTTTGCTTGCTTTGAGGAGCGCTTTCTTTAACTCTTCTTCGACTCGTTCTTTCGGCAGAGTAGAGATGTCTACTGTGCGGCAAAGTTCTATTGTTTCAGGCGCAATTTCAAATTCATATCTTGCAGAAAACTGTGCTGCACGGAGAACTCTGAGCGGATCCTCAACAAAGGTCTTTGAATCTATATGGCGGATTATTCCTTTTTCAAGATCGTCTCGCCCTCCGAAGTGGTCAATGATGTCCCCTGTCAGAACATCCTCCATAATTGAGTTTATGGTAAAGTCACGTCGTCTGGCTGCGCCCTCTGTCCCGATGAATGGATCTATATCCACCTCGAAGTCTTTGTGTCCTTTACCTATTGCTCGCTCACGCCTTGGCATGGCGATATCTATGGTCTCTCCTCGAAGAGAATAAACGCCGAAAGATTTGCCGAATGTAATCGGTTCGCCGATTTCCTGCAGAATAGAAAAGAGCCTGTCCGGCTCTATTCCATGCACCTCAATATCCACGTCTTTATTCTCAAGCCCGAGTAGTCTGTCGCGTACAAAACCGCCGACATAAAAAGTTCCTCCGCCGGCGTCTTTAACGTATTCAGCAATTCTCTCGGCAATGTTTTTCATATCCTATGCTTTATCGTGATTGGTATTTCATTCATCGTATTTGTATTATAACAAAAAACTGCGAGGTTCGGGGGTCTCGCAGTCTTTGTATCTTTTGTCGTATTTATGATTACTCAGCAGGGCTGAAGCTGTCTTTGCCTACTCCGCAAAGTGGGCATACCCAATCTTCAGGCAGATCTTCGAATGCTACGTTGTCATTCTCTGCAGGATCATAAACATAACCGCATACGTCGCATACATACTTATCCATAATATTTCCTCCTGTTCTGAAATTGTTGTTTAGGTGTATATGATTGTACTGCTATTTTAGTCCGTGCGCCACTCTTTTGTTGTGACAAACTCACATTGGAATGATTTAAAGTTTGTTGGTTTTTATTGGACCGGATAGTGTTTTTGATTGTTAAGTGTAACTTAATGATTTATTAAAAAAGATTAAGTTTACTTAAATGATTTGGGTGAGTATACTGTGCTTACAAAGAGATATGAATCTTTGGAAATTGTCTTAAAGGTATTTTACGGAGGGGCCTTGGGCCCGATGAACCGGAAGGAGGTAATCAGTATGTTGAACATTTTGGTAGGAGCAGCATTTGCAGGTGTTCTTGTTTCGAAATGGGTATTCTTCTCAAAGATGACCGCAAAGAAAGGTTAAGTTGTGAGGGATGGCAGACTGATTGCCGATATACAGAAACAGAACTCCAATAGTTTAATCATTAAGAACTCAAAGCAAATACACTTCCCGGATTCGGGAAGTGTATTTGTTTTTTGCGTTTTTAATGAGTCTATTTGTTTCTGTTGTATGTTTTATATCCGATCGTTGTCTGTGTACTCGATTCCCTCTTTGTTCTTGAACTCCTCGACTGCGTAGCTGAGGAATTTCTCGGCTGCTTTTGAGAGCCTGTCACGGGACGGAATCGCGATTCCGAAGTTGATGAACTCGCGCGGCTCGAGCGGGAGCCTTGCGTAGTTACCTATCCAGTACTGCGAACCGAGCGCGTTTACCATGCTGATACCGAGACCCATACGGACGAGGGCGACGGTCAGCGGGGTATCGTAGGTGGTGTATCTTACGTTCGGTTTGACTCCGTGCTTATCGAGTATCTCGATAATCTCGCGCTCGTTACCCCAGGAGCCCATAATGAAGTCGTAATTCTCAATCTCTTTGATTGGGAACGCCTCGGCATTTGCGTACGGGTTATCTTCGGGAACGGCGGCGAGCATCTCGACATCCGCAAGCGATATCCATTCGTACGGCATAGGCTCGGAGTAGACGAGAATAGCCATATCCGCTTCGTTGTTTTCAAGGTGTTCGAATATGTCCGAGCGGATATTCTCGACTATGTTTATGTCTATGCCGGGGTAGTCGTTTTTGAAGCGGCGGATGATGCGCGGCAGCCATGTTATGGCCGCACTCGGGTACGAGGCGATAGTCAGCGTACCCGTCGAGATGCCCTTGAGCTCGGAGGCCAGCTGATAGACTTCGTCTTCGGCGGCCATCCAGGCCCTCACGGCCGGCACCAGCTCGCTCCCTTCGCTGGTAAGGCTGACGCCACGCTGCGTACGGTTAAGGAGCTTCAGCCCTAGCTCTTTTTCGAGCGAGCTGATCAGCTGGCTCACAGCCGACGGCGTGTAGCCCAATTCCTCCGCAGCAGCCGTAACGCTACCCTTATTTATACATTCTATAAAAGCTTTGAATTTCGTGTTGTCCATATCTTACCTGAAATATTTCACCGCATTTTCAAACATGCTTGTAAAGTATGTGCCCGGAACATTCCTGTACAGACCGTCAGCCGCTCTTTCGGCATGACCCATCCTGCCCAGCACCCTGCCGTCAGGAGAAGTGATGCCCTCGATGGCCATCATCGAGCCGGCAGGGTTGAAGCGAATATCCGAGGACGCTTTTCCATTATCGTCTGCATACTGAGTCGCTATCTGACCGTTAACGGCAAGCTTTTTGAGAACCTCATCCGAGGCCGTAAACCTTCCTTCAGCACATGACAGCGGAAGTGAAAGAATCTCTCCCGGCCTGCAGCTTCTGAGCCACGGGGATTTGTTCGAAGACACCCTGATGCGGACTATACGTGATTGATGAGTCCCGAGTGCATTCTCGATTAGCAGCGGGCCATCCTCATCGCTTATTACTCCGCCCGGCAGAAGGCCGAGGTTGAGCAAAGCCTTAAATCCCGAACCTATGCCCGCAATGAGGCCGTCCTTTCTATCCAGGAATCGGGTTATATTCTCCCTCACTTGCTCATTTCTGAATATGTATGATGTAAGCTCTGCGAGGTCTAGTTCGACACCACCGCCTGCATCATCTATTGAACCTGCGTATCCGTCCGGCAGGAAAACAATCTGCGTATTCTCTATCGCTTTAGCGAATTTCTCGGCTGAGCGGAGTATCGCTTCGGCGCTTCCGCTCGGCAGGTAAAGAATCTCAGGCTGCCCGCCGGCGGAGCGTACCGCTCCCGCGACATCCGCCGCGGATGTCGCGCCCGGAAGCGCCGGAATCAGCACCTTAGGCACAGCCCTTTTGAATATCGGGGCATGCCAGCTCCTGGCCGCATAGTTCACATCAGCAACCTCAGGCAGCGCTCCGTCCGAGTTCGCCGGATACACACTCTCGAGTTTGCCCTCATGCAGCATCAGAAGTTCTCCTATGCTGATGGCCTCAGTTCCCTTTCTGATATCCTGCCTGTCCGTCGTTTTTCCGATATCTGTTATCTTAACCGATCTGCTTCTTATCGGGTCATCCGTCCTCATCTCGAGTATGATGCTGCCATACGAATACCCGAATATTTTCTCGTTCGTCAGCACCGGTTCTTCACTCCACGAATCATCGGCAAACTCAAAACCGATACCGTTTCCGTAGCTCATCTTCATTACTGCTTCCGCAATGCCGCCCATGCCCGGCGTGTATGCAGCCACGGCCCTGCCGTTTGCTATAAGCTCATACGCCTTGCGCCAGACAGAGTTAAGTGAGTGCGGCGTCGGAAGTCCGTAATAAACACTCTCTTTATCCTTTTCAATCTCAGGCTCAAGCATCACGACCTTGTGACCGGCCTGCTTGAATTCAGGAGAAATGAGTTCGGACGCCTTTCCCATTGTAATTGCGTAGGAGATAAATGCATCCGCGTCACTCTTCGTATCTGCACTGACAGCCGGAACGGATAGACCCATCTCAGCCTCAAATGCACCGAGCAAAGCCGCCATACTGCGGCCGTCCCCGCCGCCGCTGCCGCTCGCAACCGACAGATACACCTCATTAAATGCTGCACCCGCCGCAACGAGTTTGGCCACCGATTCTACCACGGCAAGGTATGCGCCGTGATATGGAGACTCTTTGTATATATGCGGATTAATCGCCCAGCTCATAACCGAGCAATCGTCCGTGTTTCCTTTTTCAATCGGAATCTTGTAAGCCGCAGCCTGCACCGGCGTCAGCTGGTTGACACCTCCTATCGGCATCATAACGCATGACGTACCTATGGTCGAATCGAACCTCTGGGAAAGCCCCCTCCTTGAGCACATATTAATATCCTCTGCAGTCTGTCTCAAGGCAGCGGCAAAGCCGAGAGTTTCTCCATCGACATAAGGTCTGCGCCATTCCCCTGCTGCTTCCGAAAATATATCCTCTGTACCGGCACGGCCTTCTTCAAGCCCATCATCCGGCATGCTTTCTTTATCAATCAGACTGCATCTGAGCCCCTCATCATCGGCAATTTCCGAAAACATCTCGAAAAATTCCTGCCCGACGATGCAGACGATGCCGCGCTTTGCTACCTTGCAGGATTTGACCATGCGTGCCGCATCTCCGTTTCTCAAAAGACTCTGAATCTTTCTGATATATGTAGCTGAGCTGCCGTCTCCCGATACATCCTTCTCCTCGAGCATCAGCATGGCATCCTCATCCAGAACCTCTTCCTTTCTCATATTGACAGCAGGCACCGCAGACACCAAGGCAACCGACTCAAATCTTGAAGCCTCAAGCTCCGGATGATACACCTCATCTGCAAGCCCTGTTGCAATGCCGAGTCTCTCCACATATGAGGAAAAGCCTTTCACTGATTCATTCGCGGCCTTCTTCGGAGAAACCTCTCCGCCTTCAGCCTCAAATCCCAAAGTCTTAACCAGCGGGTCTCCCGCTCCCGAGAGTCTTACTGCCGCATAAGCGTGAGCCCTTTCGCTCAGAGCATCCTTTACGCAATTCTCAAGGCAAAACGCCGCCTTCCTCCCCGCTTCGGAAGGCCCTCCGGATACTGCTGAATTTCTGAATGTCAAAAGCCACGGCTCATTCTCGCCGTTCACATTTACATTTATTTTTACAGAGTAAGTTCCGCCGGCACCCGCACTTCCCACTTTGTCGAGTTTTCCGTGCTGCTTCAGGAATCTGAGCGATACGGTCGCCAGGTCTTCGATCCCTGCACCCTTATCCGGATTCATCATATCCCTCGTATACAGGTAGTCCTTGTACGCTTTTTCAATTAATGCGTCTTTAAAATTCCTCATACTCATCTTCCTTTTTTATCATTCTCCAGATAGTGATGATCGTCGCGCGTGCTATCGCATAGATGGCAAACAGAATCAGAAATCCCGTAATACCGTACGCGATATCCTCAGACTCCGGCACACCGGTGCCCGAATACCACTGGCCTATCTCCACGGCAAACGTGAGAACAACCACCATCGTAAACACGTAGATCCACGTGATAACGAGCGTGTGACCGTTCTCCGCAAGCCCTTTGAAAACAGGTTGAATAAGCAAAATCAAGGCCATGCCAAAAATGCCTATGACCCAGAAATGCAGTTGTTTGTCCGTCAGGTTATACTGACCGGAATCATTGATGCCGAGTATGCTGTCGTGCACTCTCGACACCCACATAATAAATTGAAAAATTACATCTCTCATAGTGCATAGATTATATACTACACACGCCCTGCAGCGCTCCAAAATACACCAAATCTATATATTTTGTAAGAATACGCTTCTCCAGGACAATTGCCGACGAATAAATAAGCCCATAAGCAAAGAGACGAAATCTTACTGATTTCGCCTCCCTTTCTGCTATTCGAATTCTTTTATATCCTTCGATTTGCTAAGTTGTATTCTCTTTCAGTTATTGTCTAAGGCACATAACTGTAAGAGCATACTTGGTTTCCGTTTAATTTGAGTGTGAAAACTGCTTTTGGCTTTTTAACGCCGGAGCAATCTCTCAGGAGTATTGCAAACTTCTTACCGCCGTATGCCTTTGCAATGTAGTCTTTGAAATCCTGCGATAATTCTTTCTTCTCTTCTTCATTAAGAACATACCCGTCAAGGCTCGGCTCCATCTTCTCCAGCTTATATGTCATCGTGCATGTATTTCCGCTGAAGCTCATCGCTGCCCCGTATTTCGCAAGATTATTATTCAGTTTCTTGAGTTCCTTCTTTCCTCCGTTTGCATTCATGGCCTTTGTCAGGTTCCATTTTCCGGTGATGAACTTTGTTTTTACCACCGAGAACTTGCCTCTGTATACTTTGCCCTTCACCTTTCTTATTGCACGAACCTTTACTTGCATTTTTCCTGCCGGAGTCTTTTTGATCTCGAGTCCCCTGTAGAATCTGCCTACTTTTTTAACCCTATACCACTTAGTGTCTGTTGCGTGTTTTGCATAAACTTCGTATCCCGTCGCCTTCGATACTTTATTCCACTTAACAGTCAGAGTTGCAGTGTTGTTCTTCTTGGAGACAGCACTCACTTTCACACTGGTAATCTTAACCTTTCCAGGTTTGTATGACGCAGCAGAAACCGTCAGCGGCATCATCGTAACAACAAGGGCTGCGATCAGTGCTACTATCAATCCTTTTATCGTTCTTTTCTTCAAATTCTTCACCTCACCATCTTTTATAACCGTTCTGTAACTTTTCCATGCCTCATTATACAAAAATTCTTAACAATTTGAAAGATTATTATACGTAAAGGTTCGTAGTCCGCCCCCATGCGCGCGCATATAATCAAGGTACACAAATCAAGCACCCCGGGTGCTTAAAGAATGGAGTTTGAGAGAAAATGAATGAGTTATTGAACTACAACTACGAAACAGAGAGTAAAAAGATTAAGATCAATCCGATGCTGCGACTGACAGCCATTATGCTGACAGCTGCATTTATTTTCGTGATGCTGCCGATGATCGCACACGCCGCACCATCAGCAAGCGGTAAGGCCACCGACACGGTAACTCTCCGGAAATCCGCAAGCACTTCATCCGCTTCGCTCGGCAAAGTGTATAAGAATTCTAAAGTTACCATCACCGCAGAGGTTTTCACTTCGAAGAAATCCACTTCAAACCGTTGGTACGCCGTAAAGGTCGGATCCAAAAAAGGATACATCAAAGTCGGCCGTGTCAAGAACATCAAGTACAACACAGTCAAAGCCACCACTACGGATGCCCTTAACTACAGAAAAGGCGCCGGAACTTCTATGGGCAAAGTCGGCTGTGCTCCTGTCGGCACTCAGGTCACAGTCTACCTTCCTGCAAAGGCAAAGGGCAGCAGCGACCTTTGGTACAAAGTAAAGGTTAAAAACAAAACCGCATATATGATTGGTGACTACCTCGATCTTAAGACCGCCGCATCCATTAAGAGAAACAAGTCCATAGCGGCTAAACTACTCGCAAAGCCTACGGCCGGCGGAAAGGAACGCATAGTATATACACTCGACTCGAGCAACTGCGCCAGAAAGATGAGAGTAACAGGCTATGCCAAGGGCATGGTTCCTCAGGGTATGGCTTTCACAGGGAAGACCTACCATATCCTCTTCGGAATGGGTGACGGTCAGAGCATCGTGTCCTACTCCGCAGGCGGCAAGCGCGTCAAGGCCGTAAGGTTCCCTTACAATATGGGCAAACCAAACGCAATGACATATAACCCGAACACGGGACTTTGCTACATAATGAAAGGTGCCCAGACAAAGATCTATACATGGAGTCCGTCTACGGGCAAGTTCGGCACGAGTAAAACTCCGTATTCATCATCCGGTCTTTCCTACGACAGATCGACCGACAAGATTTACGCGACCTCGCTTTCCGGAGTGAGAGTCTACAGCGCCGACGGGAAATTCTCCCACAAGAAGTTCTTCAACAAATGCTCTCACAGCGGCAGATCATATGTACAGGACTGCGGTGCATACGGCGGATTCATATTCCACGCTATGAGCAGCGGAAACAAATTCGGAAAGAACTACCTCGACGTATACAGAGCATCCGACGGCAAATATCTCGGATCGCTCGCCGTCTACCTCGGAGAACTCGAGAGCGTTGTCGTCAATAACGAGGGCTTTGTAGAACTCCTCGTCAACCACGGAGGTACATACAACGAGTACATCTGGAAGACTCCGCTCAACGTAAAGGATTTAAAATAGGATAACTCAATCTCAACTCACATAAATCGGCCCCCTATGCATCACGCATTGGGGGCCGGTTGCCTTTGTGCATTTGTGCCTTCCGTATTTAATATGCTCTCAGCGTTTAAAGTCCTTCAGCGAGAGTCTCTATATTCAGATCAGTCCTCCAGATGTAGTCCTCGCTTCCGGTATTATTGGCCAGTATTTCAAGGAAGCCGTCTTTGTTTACGATGGCGCTCTCAACCTCGCTCAGGTCACAGGTCAGAGTTCCGAGGTATGTGCCGTTTCGCATATCGTAAAGATCTATATAATTCGTCCCGTGTTTGTTGCTTCCCGACAGGCACCTCAGCATAATGCCTCCGTGGCCGCCTATATCCTGAGTGGCCATCGAACCCGAATGTCTCACGACCCCGCAGGTATTGGCAACGCTGTAGCCGTCGCTGATGTCATATGATGCCATCACTGTCCTCGAACTCGTATAGAGTTTCTTCTCTTTGCGGTCATAACCTATACCTGAGCAACCGTATCTCAGGTTGAAAGCATCCATCTTGCCCGTCTCGGTATTGTATGTTATGACCCTGCTGCTCCATCCCTTCGCGGAATAGCAGGTTTTATTCTCGTCAGCATATGTGAAACCGTTAGGGTGGCTCATGGCAATCGAGGGAGCTATTACCTCTTTACCTTCTTCGCCTTCTCCTTCCACAGGATACATTACTATTCTGCCTTGGCCGGACATACCATAAGCGATTATATATTTATCTCCCGTGTATCCGAAGGCCTGAGGCACGACATGTCCGTCGGCGCCCGTAACGGTCTTTACTATCTCGCAGTTATCCGAATCAAGATGGTAGATATTGTGCGCCCTTGCACCACCCGCTTTAACAGGCGTTGTCTCGAGCACTTCAAGTTCAACCGTGGTTTTGTCCTCCTCAAATTCCTTTGTGGCCTGGGCTGTTACCGTTATCTCTACAGTGCCCGGACCGGTAAGGACTATATTGCCTGTGCCGCTGTCTATCTTCGCAACCTCTTCATCGCTCGATTCGAATTTCAGATTTGTCTCAGCCTCGGCATCGATTTTGAAAGGTTTGCTCGCGGTGAACTTTGTAATCCTCCTCATCGCCTTGATGCTTTGAGTACTCTTCGTCCTGAAGTTCCTCATTTGTGTGGAAAGGCCTTCCTTTTCCTCGCTGTCTGCTCGAATGGCAAACGAATACGAAGTCCCTTCTTTCAGCCCGTCTATTTTGATACCCGGTTTCGTAACGGTATATTCATCCCAGGTATCATCTACCTTGACTCTTTCATCGTTGTCTTCCGTCAGGCTTCTCCTGTGCTCCCTGACATATATCTTATACTTAGCGGTATTGCGTGCCTCGCCCCAATTGATCGTAACATACTCCGTCCCTCTGTCTGTCGCGACGATCGTATCTCTCTCCACCAGCCCCGGATAAATCTGATAATGCTCATAGATTACGACAAAAGCAACAAAGCAGGCAAAGAGCCAAATCCCGAGCATAACAAAAAATTGCCGCCTCTGCCGCTTGCGACTTATTCTGCGTCTGCGGCGCTTCAGTTTGCCCGGCGGTCTTTTTTTCAGATTCTCATGCAGCTTCTTAAGATGTCCTCTGACCGCATGGAGCCTCGGCGTCTTGTTCTCATTTTCAACTGCTTTTGTCTCGTCGGCCATCAATTCCTCTGATAACTAACAAAAGCCGGCTCTTGCGAACCGGCTCTTTCATTTCTTTCTACTGATCCGCATCAAACGGCAGCAGTGCGACTACTCTGGCTCTCTTGATAGCCTTGGCTACAGCTCTCTGGTGCATAGCGCATGTGCCTGTTACTCTCCTTGGGAGAATCTTGCCTCTCTCAGTGATGTATTTGCTGAGAGTCTCGGCATCTTTGTAGTCGATTGATTTGTCTTTATCTGCGCAGAACTGGCAAACTTTACGTCTTCTCATGCCTGTGTTCATGCGTCTTGGTCTGCTGTTTTTTTCCATTATTCGTGCCTTTCCCTTTCTTAGAACGGCATATCATCCTCAGCGGCCTGGAAGGAATCCGGCAAATCCTCAAAACCGCCGGCTATTTCCTGCGTTTCGCTGAAAGCGGTGCCTTGTGTTTCCTGTGTCTCCGCCATTGCTACAGGCATTGACGGGCTGTCAGGTCCGCCTGCAAAAGTTGCTCTGGAAGCACCCTGGCCACTGCCTCTTGTGCTCAGAAATTCAACATTGTTTGCAATAACTTCTGTCGTGTAGACCTTCTGACCTTCTCTGTTTGTGTAGCTTCCGGTCTCTATTCTTCCCTGAACGGCAACCTTGCTGCCCTTGGAAAGATAGCGGTCGCAGTTCTCTGCCTGCCTGCCCCATACGACAACTCGTATGTAGTCTGTACCGGTCTCTTCACCGTTTCTTCTCGGTCTGTCTACCGCAACCGTGAATCTGCAAACTGCAGTCTGCGTATTAGGTGTATAACTAAGTTCCGGATCTCTAGGTAATCCTCCTATCAATATTGCTTGATTCATATTACACCCTTTCCTTGCACTACTCTTCGTCCTGGCTGACGATGATATGTCTCATTACGTTTTCATTAATCCTGAGTCTTCTGTCGAGCTCTTTAGGAAGCTCAGCGGAAGCCTTGAACGGCAGTACTACGTAGTAGCCGGTGTTTTTCTTTCCGATGCTGTAAGCGAGTTTCTTATCTCCCCAAACATCAGGCTCTCCGGCCTCTCCGTCTGCATTGATTACCGACTTAACAGTCTCAATCAATGTAGCTTTCTGCTCTTCGTCCAGGCTAGGATCAAGCACGAATAGAAGTTCATAATCTCTCATGTTGACACCTCCTGTGGTCATAATCGGCGCAGGCTTTCCCTGCGCAGCAGGTATGCGCATCCGTATTGACGCGCTCGAATATTTTACTTGTTTTCAATCTAATTTGCAAGCAAATTATATATATTCAGAGCGATAATTAATAAACCCACAATCACCATCAAAGGTTTATCCGGCAGCCTCTTACAAACACGCGCTGCTATAGGCGCCGCGGCG